>CAXSER010000355.1:0-3370 GCA_964236315.1 uncultured Acetobacteraceae bacterium
GGCGGCGGCGAACGGTCATGCGGCTGTGGTCTCCGGGGCGTGGCGGCAGAGGCGCGGCGACAGAGTCGCGGCGACAGAGTCAGGGCGGCAGGGTCGAGGTGTCAGGTCGAGGCGGCGGGAGCTTATGGACGCGCCGTGGCGTCGGTCCACAGGAATGTGGCCGGCCGGCGGCCGCGCCGGACCGGCTCCGCCCGCGCCTCGGGCAGAGGGACGGAACACTGCGCGATCGGGGGGCAGATGGGGTCACATGCCTGCGCCCGTGACCGCGTGGCGGAGGACAGGGCCAGGCCAGAGAGCCGCAGACCATTGCATGTGGCGTGCGGCGCGACATCGTGAGTACATCGCTACGGAAAGCGGCGGCCCTGCGGGTGCAGGGACGGGCGGGTGCCGCGTCCGGGCCGACCACGTCGGGAAGGAGAGTCATGGCCAGGCGCGACATCGTCGTGATCGGCGCCTCGATCGGCGGGGTGGAGGCGCTGAGCGTGCTGGTCGGCGGCCTGCCGGCGGGACTCGGGGCGGCGGTGTTCGTCAGCCTCAGCCTGGACGAGGACCCGCTGCGCTACCTTCCCGGCATCCTCGGGCGCGCCGGCCCGCTGCCCACGAGGCATCCCGCCGACGGCGACGAGGTCGTGCCCGGGCGGATCCACGTGGCGCCGCCCGGACGGCAGATGCGGCTGGCGGGCGGGCGGGTGCTGCTGACGAGGACGCCGCTGCGCCGGGGCGGGCGGGAGGTCGACGCGCTGTTCGGGTCCGCGTCGCTGGCCTATGGCGCGCGGGTGGTCGGCGTGATCCTCACCGGGTGGGACGGCGACGGCGCGACCGGCCTGGCGGCGATCCGCAGGGCGGGGGGTACCGGGATCGTGCAGGATCCGAGCGAGGCCGCGGCGCCGAGCATGCCGCTGTCCGCCCTGGCGAGCGTGGGGGCGGAGATCCTGCCCCTGCAGGCCATTGCCGGACGGCTGGTGGCGCTCAGCCTCGACGAGGGGTGAGGGCGGGCGCTCGGCACGGGACGCGGGCGCCTCTTGTCTGCGGACGCGGCAAGGACGGCCTGGGCGGGGCGCGATGCGGCGGACCCGAGCCCAGCCCCAGGACGCGAGGGGCTTTCGTCGAGGTTTCCCTGGGCGAGCCTCTGGCGGGGTCCAGAGGCAGAGCCTCCGGCCTTGCTTCCTCCGCCTCAGTCGCCGCGCGGCGTGGCCGGCGCGAACGCGGTGACGGCGCCGGCGACCGCGACGTGGACCGTCTCGCCCACGGCGGGGACGCTGTGGCCGCTCACCCGCGCGGTCACTGACAGGCCGCCCTCCAGCAGCAGGCCGACGCTGGCGTCGTGGCCGTAGAAGGTGACCTCGCGCACCAGGGCCGCGACGCCGCCTTCGCCGTCGAGCCGCAGCTGCTCCGGGCGCAGCAGCACGTCCACCTCGCCCTGCGGCGCCTGCACGTCCGGCGGCGTCGCGAGCGCGAGGCGGCCCAGGCAGCACGACACCGTGCCGCCGTCCGAGCGGCCGGGCAGCAGCACCGCCTCGCCGACGAAGCGGGCCAGCTCGGCGTCGGCGGGGCGGCGGTAGAGGGTCTCGGGAGAGGCCATCTGCACCAGGCGGCCGCGGCGCAGCACGGCGACGGCCTCGCCCATGGACAGGGCCTCGGACTGGTCGTGGGTGACCAGGAGCGCGGTGGCGCAGGCCTGGGCGAGGGCGGCAGCGACGGCGCGGCGGGTCTCGGTGCGCAGGGCGGCGTCCAGCGCGGAGAACGGCTCGTCGAGCAGGACCAGGCGCGGGCGCGGGGCGAGGGCGCGGGCCAGCGCGACGCGCTGCTGCTCGCCGCCGGAGAGCTGGTGCGGGCCGCGCGGGGCGTAGGAGGCGGGCAGGCCGACCAGCTCGAGGAGCGACGCCGCCCGGTGCGTGTCGCGGCGGTCGCGGCGGGGGAGGCCGAACAGCACGTTGTCCTGCACGCTGAGGTGGGGGAACAGCGCGCCCTCCTGCGCGACGTAGCCGATGCGGCGGCGCTCGGGGGCCACGTGCAGGCCGGCGTCGCACACGGGCTCGCCGGCCACCGCGATGCGGCCGGAGTCGGCGCGCTCGAAGCCGGCGAGCAGGCGGAGCAGCGTGGTCTTGCCGCTGCCGGACGCGCCGAGGATCGCCACCAGGCTGCCGGAACGCACCGAGAGGTCGATGCCGGACAGGACGGGGGTGGGGCCGAAGGACTTGCAGAGGGCCTGGATCCGGACGTCGGACATCAGGAAGGAAGCAAGGCCAGAGGCTCTGCCTCTGGACTCCGCCAAAGGCTCGCCTTTGGAATCCTTGACTTAAGTAGTGGGATCAAAGGGTCCTCGGACCCTTTGCGGGTCTGGGCAGAGCCCAGCCTTGCTTCCTTCACTGTCTTCAGCCTCCCGCCAACGCCGTGGCGCCGAAGCGGCGCGCCAGCACCCAGGTGGAGACGAGCGAGAGCCCTGCCATCAGCGCGGCATAGGGGGCCGCGGCGGCGAAGGCGAGGGTGGAGGTGTCCGCCCAGACGCGGGTGGCCAGGGTCTCCGTGCCGATCGGGGAGAGCAGGAGGGTGGAGGTCAGCTCGGTCATCACGGAGACGAACACCAGGGCGGCGGCGGCGCCCAGGCCGGGGCCGGCGATGGGCAGCATGACGCGCCAGGCGGTGGCGGCCCAGCCGAGGCCGAGTGAGCGGCCCGCCTCCTCCAGGCCGCGCTGCGCCTGGGCGAGGGCGGCGCGCACGCTGACCAGGGCGAGGGGGAGGAACAGGATGGAGTAGGAGAGCACCAGCAGGGCGGAGGTCTGGTAGAGCGGCTGGGCGGCCTGGATGGTGAGCGAGACCAGGGCGAGGGCGACGACGATGCCGGGCACGCCCTGGGCCAGCCAGGCGGCGCGCTCCAGGAGCGCGATCAGCGGGCCGTCGTAGCGCACGGTGAGCACGCCCAGCGGGACGGCCAGCACCATGGTCAGCGCGGCGCCCGACAGGCCGAGCGAGATCGAGGACAGGGCGGCGTCGAGCAGCAGCGGGCCGGAGGCGGCGACGGTGGAGACGGCGGCGGAGTTGTGCCGGGTGAGCCAGAACAGGATCGTGCACAACGGCACGGCGATGGTGACGGCGGCCAGGGTCGCGAAGCCGGCGAGCACCGGGGCCGCGCGCCAGCCGAGGCGGGCGGGGGTGGCGCGGCGGCCGGTGAAGCGGGCGATGCGGGCGTAGCGGGCGCGGCCGCGGACGCGGGACTCGATGGCGAGGCAGGCGACGCAGAGCGCGATCAGGACGACGGCGAGGAGGGCGGAGTCGGGGCCGTCGAGGCCGGTGCGGTACTCGGCGTAGAGCTCTGTGGTGAAGGTGCGGAAGCGCAGCAGGGCGAAGGCGCCGAACTCGACCAGGGTGT
>CAXSER010000356.1:0-3362 GCA_964236315.1 uncultured Acetobacteraceae bacterium
AGCCCCGACCGGCTGGCGCCGCTGCTGACCCGGTCCGGCGGAAGCGCGCACCTGCTGCGGCCGGGCGGGGCGCCGGAGCTGCGCATGGTGTCGGCGGACGCCTCGGCCAGCGGGGCGGGGTGGATCGGGCTGCGGCGGCGCGACGCGCACCTGGTCACAGGGGTCAGCTCGGTGCCGCTGCTGCCGGCGTGGGCCGGGCTGCCGCTGCTGCTCGGGCTGGTGCTGCTGGCGTGGCGGCGCGAAGGGCGCTGAGGCCCACTCGGCCGACGTTCCCCGGGACGGCGGCCGCGAAGCGACGCCGGCTCACAGTGGCGGGTCGCCAGTTCTGGCGCTGTGGCAACCCTGATCTTCGCGGCCAAGGCAGGAAGGAAGCGTGTTCTTTCCTGAAAGAAAGAACCAGAGAACTTTCCCCATAAGGACTCGGAGTTGGCCGGGGGTCCGTGACCTTATGGGCAAAGTCTTTTTGCTTCTTTTTCTTCAGAAAAAGAAGGCGCTTGCCTTCCTTCGGGCGAAGCGCCCGGCCTCAGGCCGCCCTGGCGGCGGCGCGGGCGGCGCGCTTCTCTTCCTCGGTCCAGACGCGGTTCTCGCGCTTCGGCTGCGGCCTGGCCGCGCGGGCGGGGCCGCTGCCGAGCACGGGGGGGCGCAGGGTGGAGGTGCGCGCGGCCTCGGAGTGCCAGGGGTGGTCGTCCTGGACGGCGAGGGGGCGGCCGATCTCGCGCTCGACGTCGCGCAGCCAGGCGCGCTGCTCGGCGTCGCACAGGGTGACGGCGGTGCCGCCGCGGCCGGCGCGGCCGGTGCGGCCGATGCGGTGGACGTAGCTTTCCGCGAGGTTCGGCAGGTCGTGGTTGATGACGTGGGTGACGGTCTCGACGTCGATGCCGCGCGCCGCGATGTCGGTGGCGACGAGGACCTTCACGGTGCCGGCGCGGAAGGCGTCGAGCGCGCGCTCGCGCTGGCCCTGGGACTTGTTGCCGTGCAGGGCCTCGGCGGCGATGCCGGCCTCGACGATGGCGGCGCAGACCTCGTTGGCGATGTTCTTCTGCAGGGTGAAGACCACGGCCTGGCCCATGCCCGGGGTGCGCAGCAGGGACAGAAGCGCCGCCTTCTTGTGGGCGGCGTCGACGAACATGACGGACTGCTCGATCTTCCCGACGGGGGTGGACGGCGGGGCGACCTCGACGCGCACGGGGTCGCGCAGGAGGGTCTCGGCGAGGGCGGCGATGGACTTCGGCATGGTGGCCGAGAACAGCAGGGTGTGGCGGTCCTTCGGCAGGGTGGCGACGATGCGCTCGATGGGCTTGGCGAAGCCCATGTCGAGCATCTGGTCGGCCTCGTCGAGCACCAGCGCCTCGAGCCGCGACAGGTCGCACAGGCCCTGGCCGATCAGGTCCAGCAGGCGGCCGGGGGCGGCGACGATGACGTCCACGCCGGCGCGCAGGGCCTCGACCTGGCGGCCCTGGCCGACGCCGCCGAAGATGGTGGTGACGCGCAGCGGCAGGTGGCGGCCGAAGCCCGCGAAGCCGTCGGCGATCTGGGAGACCAGCTCGCGGGTGGGGGCGAGGACGAGGACGCGGGCGCCGTTGCGCGGCGCCGGGCGGGGGGATGCGGCCATGCGGTGCAGCAGGGGGAGGGCGAAGGCGGCGGTCTTGCCGGTGCCGGTCTGGGCCATGCCGAGCACGTCGCGGCCGGCCAGCAGCAGGGGGATGGAGCGGGCCTGGATGGGGGTGGGGGTGGCGTAGCCCTCGTCGGCGAGGGCGCGCAGCAGGGCGGGCGCGAGGGCGAGGTCGGCGAAGGTCATGGACATGGCAGGCGGCGCCTCCGGCGCGGGGTGGCGTCGCGCCGGGTCGGGCTTCGCGGGTTCGGGAGGCGGAGGTCTAGGGGTTATGCTGCAGTGCGTCAATTGGGGGGAAAGGAGGGATAGTGGGTCAGTCTCACGAATGATATTCCCTCCACACCGCGCGCTTCAGATGAGGTCAGGCGGGGGCGCGCTCGGGCGAGGGGTGGGCGTCACGGGCCGCATCACCCAGGGTGATCTGCCAGGTTTCTCCGTCCCATCCGTAGCCTGGGTCCTGAATGACCGCTCGCGGGACTCCGCTGGCGCCTGGCCTGGCTTGGCCTTGGCTTGGCCTGGGCTGGGCTGGATGTTCGTCAGGGCTGGCCCAGGACTTCGACGCCGGCCGAGATGGCCGCTTTCCGCAGGTCCTTGTCGAGCGAGGCGAGCGGGAGCCTGCGGCGTTGCGCGAGTTCCAGGTAGGATGCGTCGTAGATCGTCAGCCTGAATTTCTCGGCCAGCCTGGCAGTGTCCTCCCACGCCTGATCCGCCGTCTCCATGTCCAACCGAACGGGCAGCTCCCTCAGGAACGCCGCGAGCATGGCCCTCTTGGCGGCGTCCAGCCGGCGGCGGCGCTCGGCGGCCAGCAGACCGTTCAGCGCCTCGAGCGGCCAGAGCATGGGCGCCGTGGCTCCGGAGTCCGCCACCCTGTCCAGCAGCCCCAGGACCGTGGGTGTCTGCTCGTCCTCGAAGCACCAGGCCAGCGCCACGGAGTTGTCGAGCACGAAGCTCAAGAGCGGCCTTCGTCCACGAGGTCCTTGATCGCGATGCCGCCCAGCGTCGTGCCGCGACTGGCCTCGCGCAGACCTGCGGCGGTGCAACGCGCCTTCTCGCGGTCGAAGCTCGGGACGGCGGGAACGAGCCTGGCGACAGGGACGCCCCGTTTCGTGATGGTCACCTCGCCGCCTCGCGCGACCTCGCCCAGCAGTGCGCTCAGCCTGTTCTTGGCATCCGCCGTCGAGACCAGCATGGAGTCACCCCGTATGGCCATGTGGCCATCAGGCTAGGAGCCTTGGTGGCGACCTGTCCAGGCCTGCCAGGACCGTGGAGGTTCGTCCCGCATCGCAGTCTCCAGAACGTCACGCGAGTGGCCGCTTCCTAAACCACGCCGGTCCAGGGGCGGCTCGCCCCTGGCGGGTCCAGGGCAGCGCCCTGGCCTTGCCTGCCTTCGTCCAGGGCCGCGCGACGGCGGCTGGTGTCGAGGTCGTGGCGGGCTTGGCGGGCCATCCAGGCCTCGGCGGGCTCGCCCAGGAGGGCTTCGAGGCGGAGCGCGGTGTCGGCGGTGACGAGGCGGGTGCCGCGGGTGAGCTGGTGGAGGCGCTGGCGGCTGATGCCGAGGCGGGCGGCGGCGAGCGTCGGGGGCAGGCCGTGGCGGGCGAGGGCGTCGCGCAGGGCGAGGCCGGGGTGGGCGGGGGCCGGGGGCGGGGCGGGTTCGGGGTCGGCGGGGGTGTCACGGGGGTCGTGACAAGGGGCGTCACGGGGGTCGTGACGGATCGGGGGGTTTGCGGGGTCGGTGTCCTGCGCGGCGGGA
>CAXSER010000357.1:0-3358 GCA_964236315.1 uncultured Acetobacteraceae bacterium
GGGCGAGGTCGGAGGCGAGGTCGGCTGGGGCGGTCACGGCGTGCTCCGGCGGCGGCTCGGGCGAGCGTAGCACGGCGGCCGGCGCGGCGAGGCCCTTGGCCGGGGCGCGGGCGGGGCGCAGGCTCGGCGGCGGCTCGTGTGCGTTCGGGGGGGATGGCCGATGGCGGTGGTGGTCGCGGTGGCGCAGCAGAAGGGCGGCGCCGGCAAGACGACGCTGGTCGCGAACCTGGCGGCGGCGTGGGCGGCGACGCGCACGGTGGGGGTGATCGACATCGACCCGCAGCACTCGCTGGCGCGCTGGCACGCGCTGCGGGCGGCGCACGTGCCGCGCGAGCGCAGGGGACAGGCCGCGGCGGCCGGGCTGCCCGCGATCCTGTGCAGCGACGCGGCGGGGTGGAAGCTCGCCAACGAGCTGGAGCGGATGGCGCGCGGCGCGGACCTCATCCTTGTGGACAGCGCGCCGCAGGTGGACGCCGACGCGCGGCGCGCGATCCGCGGCGCGGCGCTGGTGCTGGTGCCGGTGCAGCCGAGCCTGCCGGACCTGTGGGCGGCGGAGGGCACGATGGCGATGGCGGCAGCCGAGCGTCGGCCGGCGCGGCTGGTGATGAACCGCGCGCCGGCGCGCTCGCGGCTGAGGAGTGCCGTGGAGGCGGAGGCGGCGCGGCGGGGATGGGCGTTCCTGCCGGCCGCGCTGGGCAGCCGCTCCGCCTATGCGCAGGCGTTCGCGCAGGGTATGGGCGTGACCGAGACCAGCCCGGGCTCCGCCGCCGGCGTCGAGCTGCTGGCGCTGGTCGCCGCCATCGAGGAGATCCTGCCGTGACCCCTGTGAGTTCGTCCACGTTCTGGGGCGTGGTGCTGGCCGTGCACCTGATCTCGATGGCCGCCTGGGTGGGCGGGATGATCTATGCGCTGGTGGTGGTGCGCAAGGCGCTCGCCGTGCTCGACCCGGCGCCGCGGATGCAGGTGCACCTGATCACGCTGAGGCGGTTCTTCCTGGTGGTGTGGCACGCGGTCGTGCTGTCTGTGCTGACGGGCTACGCGATGATTTGGGACTACGGCGGGTTCGCGCACCTGCACTGGTCGATCAACGTGATGAACCTGCTGGGCCTGGTGATGACGGGGGTGTTCCTGTTCCTGTTCTTCGGGCCGTACCGGAAGCTGCGGCGGGCGATCCGGCCGGCGCCGGAGCTGCTGGGCCGCGTGCGCACGCTGGTCACGGTTAACCTCGTCTTGGGGCTGGCGGTGATCGTGGTCGCGTCGATCGGCGCGGGGCTGCCGGCGATCAGTCAATAATCGGGGCGGCGTGTCGGGGCGCGTGATCCGGGCTGGGCGGCAGGGCGTGCGGCGTGGTGCGATGATTCGGGCAGTGCGGGTGGCGGCGCTCGGCGGGCTCGTGGCCTGCGGGGCGGTGTGGCCGCACGCAGGGACCGCGTCCGCACGGGCAGCGGACGGGCCAGGCGATGCGGCGGCGCTCGCCGGCTTCCTGCCGGGTGCCGCGACGACGGGGTGTTCCGCTGCGGAGGCAGCGCAGGACCGGCCGGGATGCGGGGCCGCGCCGCTGCCGCTCGACGTGATCGGGCTGCGGGCGGCGAGCGTCGCCGTCGCGTCCGGCGGGTCGGGCTACGCCGTCGGGGAGCCTCTGGTGCTGGAGGGCGGCGCCACGGTGCGGGTGACGGCGCTGGCGGGCTCGGCGGTGGCGCGGGTGGCGGTCGTGGCGGCCGGGCACACGGGGTGCGGCGACACGGCGGCCGGCGCGGTGGCGCAGCGGTCGTCGTCGGGCGGCGGGCGGGGCGCGCGGTTCACGGCGACGTTCCTGCGGCCGGTCGGGCTGGGCATGCGGCGGATGACGGGCTGCGCAGGGGCCGCGCGCTGGATCGACGTGCAGCAGGGCGACGGCGTGGCGACGCTGGGCTTCGCGCGCGACGGGGCCGGGGACACCGCGACACTCGACACGCTGTTCCCCGGCGGGGCACCGCGGGTGGCGCGCTGGTACGACCAGGGCGGCGGCGGGGCGGACGTGGCCAACGCGCCGCCGTACCGGCCGACGCTCAGTCCGCTGCGCGCGCCGGGCGGCACGCGCTCGATGGTCTACGACGGCGATCCGAACGGGCCGGGCGACAGCGGCGCGCCAAGCGCCGTGATCTCGCTCAACTGGCCGCAGGCGGCGCCGACCGCGACGGTGGACCTCGCGGACTTCACCGCCTTCGTGGTGGGCGGGTTCGAGAGCCTCGACCACCGCGCCGGGCTGCTCAACGTGGGCGGCGTGTCGGCCGCGACGCCCACCGCCAACATCGGCCTGCGCAACCTCGGCGTGGCGGGGCTCGCGGTGCTGGGCGGGCGCGCGCCGGTGGCCTGCCCGGGCAGCGCGCTCGACAGCGGCAACGTCGTCGTCATGGTCGGCACCGCGGCCGGCGACCAGTGCATCCTCAACGGCGTCGCCTCCGCGGTCGGCGGCGGCGCACCGCCCCGCCTCGTGGTCTCGGGCGGCTCGCTCGGCTACGGGCTGGCGGGCTCGGGCATCGGCGCGGTCGACCAGTCGGCGGTGATCGTGGTGCCCTGGGCGATGACGGCAGCCGAGATCGCGGCCACCACGGCCTCGCTGGAGCGGCTGTTCGCGATCCGGCGCGAGGCCGCCGGGCTGATCGTGTTCGACGGCGACAGCGACACCGACGGCCACGGCGACCCTGCGCAGCGCTCCTGGCCGCGCGTGGCGATGGAGATGCTGGCGCGGCCGGACCTCGACTTCGTGGACACGGCGAACTTCGGCTCCCCGGTGGGCGAGCCCGGGGCGAACGGCGCGGGCAGCCGGCTCGGCGAGTTCGCGACCACCGTCGCGGTCGCGCTGCGCTCGGCGCCGGCGCGGGTCGGGGTGAAGTGGGTCGTGCTCGGGCCGATGGGGTGGAACGACTTCAACCGCGGCGACGACGTCGAGGCGGTGCGGCGCAACCTGGTGGCATACTGCGACCTGGTGCACGCGGCCGGGGCGAAGTGCGCGCTGGTGGTCTCGCACGTCGACCCGGCGATGACCGGGCGCACGGCGGAGTGCTCCAGGGCGCTGGAGTCCTACGAGCTGCACGTCGGCGCCGGCGCGCTGCACGCGGACCTGTTCATCCCGCAGAAGAGCTTCCCGTCGTACGGGGCGCCGTGGGTGCAGAGCGACGGCATCCACGCGGGGCCGGACTCCGTGGCCTACCAGGCGCGCAGCGTGGCGGACGCGATGGCGGAGGTGCTGCGGTAGGTAGCAAGGAAGGTTGAGGCTCTGCCTCAAACTCCGCCAAAGGCCGAGCCTTTGGAATCCACTGCTTATACCAACGGCGCTAGACCATGACCTGTTCGGCCCAGCTTCTGGTTGCGATGG
>CAXSER010000358.1:0-3353 GCA_964236315.1 uncultured Acetobacteraceae bacterium
TGAACAGCTCGAGCGCCATCTTCTTCGGCAGGCCGCACTGGTGCAGCTTCAGCTCCGGGCCGACCACGATCACCGAGCGGCCGGAGTAGTCCACGCGCTTGCCGAGCAGGTTCTGGCGGAAGCGGCCCTGCTTGCCCTTCAGCATGTCCGACAGGGACTTCAGCGGGCGCTTGTTGGCGCCCGTGATGGCGCGGCCGCGGCGGCCGTTGTCGAACAGGGCGTCGACGGACTCCTGCAGCATGCGCTTCTCGTTGCGCACGATGATGTCGGGTGCCCTCAGCTCGATCAGCCGCTTGAGGCGGTTGTTGCGGTTGATGACGCGGCGGTACAGGTCGTTCAGGTCGGAGGTGGCGAAGCGGCCGCCGTCCAGCGGCACCAGCGGGCGCAGCTCGGGCGGGATCACCGGGACGACGTCGAGGATCATCCACTCGGGCTTGCTGCCGCTCTCGCTGAACGCCTCGATCAGCTTGAGGCGCTTGACGAGCTTCTTGCGCTTCGCCTCCGAGGTGGTCTCCTTGAGGTCGGCGCGCAGCTGCACCTTCTCGCCGTCGGTGTCGATCTCCTTGAGCACCGACTTGATCGCCTCGGCGCCGATGCCGTAGCTGAAGTCGTCGCCGAACTCGTCCTGCTTGTCGAGGAGCTGGTCCTCGGTCAGCAGCTGGTGGCGCTTCAGGTCGGTCGCACCCGGGTCGAGCACGACGTAGCTCTCGAAGTACAGGATCTTCTCGAGCTCCTTCAGCGTCAGGTCGACCATCAGGCCGATCCGGCTGGGCAGGCTCTTGAGGAACCAGATGTGCGCGACGGGCGAGGCCAGCTCGATGTGGCCCATGCGCTCGCGGCGCACCTTCGCCAGCGTCACCTCGACGCCGCACTTCTCGCAGATGATGCCGCGGAACTTCATGCGCTTGTACTTGCCGCACAGGCACTCGTAGTCCTTGATCGGGCCGAAGATCCGCGCGCAGAACAGGCCGTCGCGCTCCGGCTTGAAGGTGCGGTAGTTGATCGTCTCGGGCTTCTTGATCTCGCCGTAGGACCAGGAGCGGATCTGCTCCGGGCTCGCCATCTGGATGCGGATCTGGTCGAAGGTGACCTGCTGGCCGGCCTGACCCAGAATCTTCATCAGCTCGTTCATGCGAACTCCCACTCGGATATTGGCCGGGGGCAGAGCCCCGGGGGACAGGAAGCAAGGCCGGGCTCTGCCCGGACCCGCCAGGGGCGAGCCGCCCCTGGACCGGCGCTTTCTAAGTAAGGCCAGTCCAGGGCGGCTCGCCCTGGCGGAGTTTGAGGCAGAGCCTCAAGCTTGCTTCCTTCAGGTCAGGCTCTGGTTCAGCTCGACGTTCAGGCCCAGCGACTTCAGCTCCTTGACGAGGACGTTGAAGCTCTCGGGGATGCCGGCCTCGAAGTTGTCCTGCTCGCGCACGATCGCCTCGTAGACCTTGGTGCGGCCCGACACGTCGTCGGACTTCACCGTCAGCATCTCCTGCAGCGTGTAGGCGGCGCCGTACGCCTCCAGCGCCCAGACCTCCATCTCGCCGAAGCGCTGCCCGCCGAACTGCGCCTTGCCGCCCAGCGGCTGCTGGGTGACCAGGCTGTAGGGACCGATCGAGCGGGCGTGGATCTTGTCGTCGACCAGGTGGTGCAGCTTGAGCATGTAGATGTAGCCGACCGTGACCTTGCGCTCGAACTGCTCGCCCGAGCGGCCGTCGGTCAGCGTGACCTGGCCGCTGGTGGCGAGGCCCGCGCGGGTCAGCATGCCCTCGATGTCGGACATGCGGGCGCCGTCGAACACCGGGGTCGCGATCGGCACGCCCTTGCGCAGGTTGCCGGACAGCTCGATCAGCTCGACCTCGGTCATGCCCGCGATCTCGGCCTCGTAGACCTTGTCGCCGTAGACCTCGTGCAGCTTGTCGAGCAGCTCCTGCTTGGCGTTGCCGCTGCGCTGGTACTCGTCCACCAGCTCGCCGATCTGCTTGCCGATGTTGGCGCACGCCCAGCCCAGGTGCGTCTCCAGGATCTGGCCGACGTTCATCCGGCTCGGCACGCCGAGCGGGTTGAGCACCAGGTCGATCGCGGTGCCGTCCTCCAGGAACGGCATGTCCTCGACGGGGACGACGCGGGAGACGACGCCCTTGTTGCCGTGGCGGCCGGCCATCTTGTCGCCGGGCTGCAGCTTGCGCTTCACCGCCACGAACACCTTGACCATCTTCATCACGCCGGGCGGCAGCTCGTCGCCGCGCTGCAGCTTCTCGACCTTGCCGTCGAAGCGGGCGACCAGACGTGCGACAGCCGCGTCGAACTCGCGCTTCAGCGTCTCGATCTCGGCCATCACGGCGTCGTCCTGGACGCCGATGTTGCGCCAGGCGCCGCGCGGGTGCTCGGACAGCACCTCCTCGGTGATCTCCGTGCCGGACTTGATGCCCTTGAAGCCGCCCGACGCCTTGCGGCCCAGCAGCTTCTCGCGCATCCGCGCCAGGAACGAGCGCTCCTGGATCGCGCGCTCGTCGTCGCGGTCCTTGGCCAGACGCTCGACCTCGGCGCGCTCGATCGCCATGGCGCGCTCGTCCTTGTCCACGCCCCGCCTGCTGAACACGCGGACGTCGACGATGGTGCCCGTCGTGCCCGGCGGCAGCTTGAGCGAGGTGTCGCGCACGTCGGACGCCTTCTCGCCGAAGATGGCGCGGAGCAGCTTCTCCTCCGGCGTCATCGGGCTCTCGCCCTTCGGCGTCACCTTGCCGACCAGGATGTCGCCCGGGTTCACCTCGGCGCCGACATAGACGATGCCCGCCTCGTCGAGGTTGCGCAGGGCCTCCTCGCCGACGTTGGGGATGTCGCGGGTGATCTCCTCCTGGCCCAGCTTGGTGTCGCGGGCCATCACCTCGAACTCCTCGATGTGGATCGAGGTGAACACGTCGTCGCGCGCGATGCGCTCGCTGATGAGGATGGAGTCCTCGAAGTTGTAGCCGTTCCAGGGCATGAACGCGCACAGGATGTTGCGGCCCAGCGCCAGCTCGCCCAGCTCCGTGCTCGGCCCGTCGGCGATGATGTCGCCGTTGCCGACGCGGTCGCCCACGCGCACCAGCGGGCGCTGGTTGATGCAGGTGCTCTGGTTGGAGCGCATGTACTTGCGCAGGCGGTAGATGTCGACGCCCTGGGTGGTGCCGTCCTCGGCGGTGGCGCGCACCACGATGCGCGCGCCGTCGATCTGGTCGACCACGCCCTCCCGCCTGGCGACGATGGTGGCGCCGGAGTCGCGCGCGACCGCGGCCTCCATGCCGGTGCCCACGAGCGGGGCGTCGGCGCGGATCAGCGGCACCGCCTGGCGCTGCATGTTCGAGCCCATCAGCGCGCGGTTG
>CAXSER010000359.1:0-3350 GCA_964236315.1 uncultured Acetobacteraceae bacterium
GGCGCCGGACGCGCCGGCCAAGGGCGACTCGGCGGGCACGAAGGCGAACGCGCCGGTCATTCCGGACGCGCCGACGAGCGGCGTGACCAGGCCGCAGGCGGCCCCGGTCAACGGCGCGGCGGGGCAGGCGAACGCGCCGGGCCAGCAGATGACGCAGCCGTCGTCGAACCAGAACATCCCGCAGGCGCTGCAGAGCGAGAGCCAGCAGAACCCGGCGGCGCACCCTGCGGGTCCCGCGGCGGACACGGTTCCGGCGTCGCAGCAGGTCGGCCATCCCGTCGCCTCGCCCACCCCGGCCACCACCACGACCCCGGTCGGCGTGCCGGACGGCCATGCCAACGCGCAGACGCCCGAGGCGAAGACGGACGGCGACAACACGCAGCAGACCGACAAGAGCCAGGGCACGCTGGGCGGCGCGCCCGGCAAGTAGCGGGGCGTGGACGGGCTCGACGCGCTCGCCGCGGCCGCGGAGGCGGCGGCGGACGCGGCGGGGGCCGTGCTGCGGCCGTACTTCCGGTCGGGGCTCGGGGCGGACCTCAAGGGCGACCAGTCGCCGGTCACGATCGCGGACCGCACGGCGGAGCGGGTCATGCGCGCCGTGCTGGGCGAGCGGTGCCCGCAGTTCGGCATCCTCGGCGAGGAGTTCGGGCTGGAGCGGGGCGAGGCGCGGCTGCGCTGGGTGATCGACCCGATCGACGGGACGCGGGCGTTCCTCACCGGGCGGCCGGTGTTCGGCACGCTGGTGGCACTGCTGGACGGCGACGTGCCGGTGCTGGGGGTGATCGACCAGCCGCTGACGGGGGAGCGCTGGGTGGGTGCCGGGGGGCGCACTCGGTTCCGCGGGCCGTTCGGCGGCGTGGCGGGGACGCGGCGGTGCGGGGCGCTGTCGGGGGCGGAGCTGTCGTGCACGGCGCCGGAGATCTTCGCGGACGGGGATCGGGCGGGGTTCGCCAGGCTGCAGGCCGAGGTGGCGCGGACGAGCTGGGGCGGGGACTGCTACGCGTACGGGCTGCTGGCGCTGGGGCAGGTGGACGTGATCGCGGAGGCCACGCTCAAGGTGTGGGACTGGGCGGCGCTGGTGCCGGTGGTCGAGGGCGCGGGCGGGCGCATGACCGGGTGGCTAGGCGAGGCGCTGGCGCCGGACTGCGACGGGCGGGTGCTCGCGGTGGGGGACGCGGGGCTGCTGGGGGCGGCGGTGGCGGCGCTTGGGGCGCAGGAAGAAAGGTCGGGCTCTGCCCGAACCCGCAAAGGGTCCGAGGACCCTTTGATCCCACTTGCTTAAGAGAAGGCGATCCAAGGGGCCAGCCCTTGGCGGAGTTCGAGGCAGAGCCTCGACCCTGCTTTCACGCCAGGGTTGCCCCCTGCCCGGCTTCTGCGGTCCGGGGCCGTGTCCTATGAGTCCGGCAGCATTCGGGAGCACGACGATGGACGTGGCGGATTTCGCGGCTGGGCTGGCGCGCGACGGGTTCGACGACACGGAGACCAAGAGCGTGGCGGCCGGGCAGGTCGTGCCGGATCACGTGCACGGGTTCGACCTGCGCGCGCTGGTGCTCGAGGGCGCGATGACGATCGAGGTGGGGGGTGCCGCCACGACCTACGGGGTTGGGGAGGTGTTCACGATGGCGGACGGGCGCGAGCACAGCGAGACGGTCGGGCCGGACGGCGTGCGGTTCCTGGTGGGGCGGCGGCGGGCGGCAGCGTAGGCAGGCAAAGCCGGGCTCTGCCCGGACCCGCCAGGGGGAGCCCCCCTGGACCGGCGTTACTTGGGGAAGCCAGTCCAGGGGACTCCCCCTGGCGGAGTCCAGAGGCAGAGCCTCTGGCCTTGCCTAACGGCGGCGCGCGACGGCGGCCTCGACGGTGTTCTCCAGCAGGCAGGCGATGGTCATCGGGCCGACGCCGCCGGGGACCGGGGTGATGGCGCTGGCGACGGCGGCGCAGGCCTCGTAGGCGACGTCGCCGACCAGGCGGCCGTCGGGCAGGCGGTTGATGCCGACGTCGATCACCACGGCGCCGGGCTTGACCCACTCGGCCGGGACCATCTCGGGGCGGCCGACGGCGGCGACCAGGATGTCGGCGCGGCGGCACTCCTCGGCGAGGTCGCGGGTGCGGGAGTGGGCGATCGTCGTGGTGGCGTCGGCCGAGGTCAGCAGGGCGGCGACGGGGCGGCCGACGAGGACGGAGCGGCCGAGGACGACGGCGCGGGCGCCCTTGAGGGGGACGCCGGAGAGGGCGAGCAGCTTCATGCTGCCCTTGGGCGTGCAGGGGACGAGGCCGGGCATGTTGTTGGCCAGGCGCCCGGCGTTGGTGGCGGTGAGGCCGTCGACGTCCTTGGCGGGGTCGAGGGCGTCGATGACGGCCTGCTCGCTGGCCTTGAGGGCGCCGGGGAGGGGCAGCTGGACGAGGATGCCGTCGACCTCGGGGTCGTCGTTGAGGTCGCGCACGACCTTGAGCAGCTCGGCCTCCGTGGTGGTCTCGGGCAGGCGGATGGTGCGGGCGTGCAGGCCGGCCTCGGTGGCGGCCTTGTCCTTGGACTTGACGTAGACGCGCGAGGCGGGGTCGTCGCCGACGAGGACGACGGTGAGGCCCGGCTTGTAGGAGAGGGTGGCGACGCGGGCGGCGACCTCGGCGCGCACGGCGGCGGCGAGCAGCTTGCCGTCAAGGATCTGGGCGCTCATCGGGGTCTCTCCGTGATTGGGAATGGGATGGCGTGGAGGGCCGGTCGGGGTTGTCGGTCGGGGGTGTCGGTCGGGACCGGCGCGGGCGGGCCGGGGCGTGGTGCGCGGAAGGCGGGGGCGGGGTGCGGAGGCGGCGGCCCGGCGCGTCAGAACAGGAGGTCGCGGTAGTTGCCGAACACGATGGCGGCGAAGATGCGGGGCAGGAGCACGCGCTGGGTGACGCCGAGCAGGAGGATCAGCACCCAGGGGCTGAGGTCGAGCCCGCCCATGTTGGGCAGCAGGTTGCGGATCGGGCGCAGCAGGGGCTCGGTGATACGGTAGAGGAAGTCGCCGATGGTCCAGACCAGGCGGTTGCGGCTGTCGACGACGCCGAAGCTCACCAGGGTGCTGAGGATCGCGGCGGCGATCACGGCGTAGATGTAGAACTGCAGGACGGTCTGCAGGATCGAGTAGAGGGCCGTGACCAAGGGTCGGGTGTCTCCGGGCGTGCGGTGCGGGCCGGGCGGGCCCTGCGGATGGAAGCGGACCGTATCGCCGGGCCGGGTGGCGTGCAACACGGCCGCGTGCGCTTGACAGGCCGGTGGGGTCTGCGCATTTTCCGCCGCCTGCACGGCGGGGTCGTAGCTCAGTTGGTAGAGCGCCTCGTTCGCAATGAGGAGGTCAGGGGTTCGATTC
>CAXSER010000360.1:0-3341 GCA_964236315.1 uncultured Acetobacteraceae bacterium
ACCCCGTCCACCGCCAGCAGCCGGTCGCCGGCGCGCAGCCCCGCCTGCGCCGCCGGCCCGTTCGCCGCCACCGTCGCCAGCACCAGGTTCGCCCCCAGCCGCCCCAGCTCGACGCCGATGCCCACCTGCCCGGCAAGACGGTCGCGCACGTGCTCGGCCCGGGCGGGCGGCACGTAGCGGGAGTACGGGTCGAGATGGGAGAAGATCTCGTCGAAGTAGCCCTGCAGCAGCGCGCCCCCGCCGGCCGCGCGCACAGTCGCCGAGCGGTCCCACGCCCAGCGCATCGCCTCCGCGCTGGCCATGCCCCAGGCCGAGGCGTCCACGTCCGGCGGGAACGGCCGCGCGAACCCCGCCGCCTCGCCGCCCTCGCCGGCCGCCGCAGCCTCCCGGGGCGCGAGGTCGAGCCGGATCACGCCGCCGCCGGTGCGCAGGCGCAGCGCCGGATCGAGCGTCGCCAGCCCCTGCAGCCCCCACAGCGCAAGGCCCGGCACCGTGGTCGGGTCGAGCGAGCGCGGCGCAATGAACGCCAGCGCCGTGCCGATCACCTGGCCACCCAGCCTCGTGTCGAACCCCGCCGGGTCGCCCGTCCCGTCGCCTGCCTCCGGGGCAGGCGAGTCCGGCCCTGGGGCGGCGGGCGCGGCAACCGGCTGCCCGGTGGTGTCGATCGTGTCCGCCCCGCGAGGGTCCGCGCCGCGCACCACCGCGACGCGCAGCGCCTCGGCGCCGGCATCCTCCGCACTCCCGGCGCCGTGCTCCGCCCCGGCCTCCGTCGCCTGCGTGCGGGCGAGCACGCCGGTCGGCCACAGCGCCATGCCGAGCCCTGTCCCCACAAGCAGCACGAGCACGGCACGACGGCAGGCGGATCGTGTGTCGCGGGACGAGGCGAAGGGGCCGGGACGGGCCGGGGCTGCGGGCGGGCGACGCTGGCTCACCTGCGGCGGGACCGGCTCCCCTCGCCGGGCCGCGCGGCGCCACCGGATCCGGTCAGCATCCCGAACAGCAGGCCGCCGGTCACCGGCGTCGCTTCGGACAGCCGCACCTCGACCGCCTGTGCCAAGCTGAACACGAGGCGGGTGGCGCGGCCGACCAGGGACTGGGTCGTCTCGTCGTGCATCCAGTGGTCGTCCGGGAGGGATCTGAGCGGCACCAGACCGCTGGCCCCGCTGTCGTCCAGTGTGACGAACAGCCCGAAGCGCGCAACACCGGAGATGCGCGCGGCGAACACCGCGCCCACTTTGTCGGCCATGTAGGCAGAAAGGTAACGGTCCACGGCCTCGCGCTCCGCCAGCGCCGCGCGCCGCTCCGTGCCCGTGACCTGCTCCGCGATGTCTGGGTACTCCGACGCGCTGCCCTCGCCGTCGTGCGGCAGCGCCCCGTCCCCCGGCCGCATCCCCGACACCAGCGCGCGATGCACCAGCAGGTCCGCGTAGCGCCGGATCGGGCTGGTGAAATGGGCGTAGCGCGCCAGCGACAGCCCGAAGTGCCCGATGTTGTCCGGGTCGTACGCCGCCTGGCTCTGGCTGCGCAGCATCACCTCGTTGACGAGCGGCGCGTGCTCGGTGCCCGCGACCGCGCGCAGCACCGCGTCCAGGTCGCTCGGCCGCAGCTCCCCGGCCGGCGGCAGCGCCAGGTCGAAGGTGCGCAGGAACGCCCGCAGCGCCTCCAGCTTCTCGTCGGACGGCGGCGCGTGCACCCGGTACATGCACGGCCGGTGCCGCCGCTCCAGCTCCTCGGCGGCCGCCACGTTGGCGAGCACCATGAACTCCTCGATCAGCCGGTGGCTGTCGAGCCGCGGCCTGGGCGCGATCGCCGAGACCTGCCCCGCCTCGTCCAGCACCACCTTGCGCTCCGGCAGGTCGAGGTCGAGCGTGCCGCGCGCCTGCCGCGCCCCCAGCAGCGCGCGGAACGCCGCGTAGAGCGCGCCGACCAGCCCCTCCGGCACCTCGGGCGCCCCGTCCAGCACCGACTGCTCGACCAGCGGCGGCTCCGCCATCGTGGCACCCGCCTCGTGGTCGTGCAGCGCCTGCACCTGCGTGTAGGTCAGCCGCGCCGAGGAGCGCATCAGCCCGCGCCCGAAGCGGTGCGACAGCTTGCGCCCGCCGGCGTCCACCCGCATCTCGACGAACAGGCAGCCCCGCTCCTCGTCCGGCCGCAGCGAGCACCACCCGTTCGACAGCGCCTCCGGCAGCATCGGCACCACCCGGTCGGGGAAGTACACGGAGTTGCCGCGCTTCCTGGCGTCGCGGTCCAGCGCCGAGCCCGGCCGCACGTAGTGCGCGACGTCCGCGATCGCCACCACCAGCCGGTGCCCGCCCGGGTTCGGGACCTCGCCCCCCGCTTCTCCCGGGCGCGCCACGTCGGCCTCGGCGAACACCGCATCGTCGAAGTCGCGCGCGTCCTCCCCGTCGATCGTCACCAGCCCCAGCCCGCGCAGGTCGGTGCGCTCGCCGAGCGCCACCGCCCGCGCCGCCTCCGCCTCGGCCACGGACACCGGGTCGAACTCGGTGGGGATGCCGTGGGTGTGCACGCAGATCAGGCTGACCGAGCGCGCGTCGCCCATCCTGCCGAGCCGCTCCACCACCCGCGCCGTCTTCAGCCCGTACCCCGTGGACGGCAGCGGCTGCGCCAGCACGATCTCGTCGTGCTCCGCGCCGTCCGTCTCGCCCGCGGGGATGCGCCACTCCGCCTTCGAGCGCCGGTCCGTCGGCACCAGCCGCCCCTCTCCCGGTGCGGGCGCGATCCCGGTGCCGCTGCGCACGAACCGGCCGCGCCCGCGCCGCCCACGCTCCTCCGCACTATCCTCGCCCCCCGCTTCACGCCCGCCCGCCTTGAACACGCCGAGCACCCGCGCCGGCGCCTCGCTGAGCCGCTTCAGCACGCGCCCCTCGTAGCGCCCCTGGCCGATCGGCTTCAGCCGCGCCAGCACCCGCTCCCCCGGTGCCAGCGCCGGCCGCCCACGCTCCTCGGCCGCCATCAGCACCAGCGGCGCCGGCCCGTCGCCCTGCCAGTCCAGCGGCCGCGCCACCGCGTCCCCGTCCGGATCGGTCCCGGTGACCAGCACCACCATCGCGTCCGGCAGCCGCCCCGGCGGCGTGAACCGCCGGTGCCCTGCCGGCGCCACCGCCCCGCTCTCCGCCAGGTCGCGCAGCATCTCGCGCAGCGCCGGGCGGTGCTCCGGCCCGAGCCCGAACTCGCGCGAGATCTCGCGCTTGCCGACCCGGCCCGTGCTCTCCCGGATGAACCGCCGCACCGCCTCGCGCGACGGCAGCCCGGCGACCCGCCGGCCACCCAGATCCGCCTCGCCCTCCGGCGAACCCGGCCCCGCGCCGTCCGGCCCCGCC
>CAXSER010000361.1:0-3324 GCA_964236315.1 uncultured Acetobacteraceae bacterium
GCCGCCCTGGACCGGCCTTCCCTGGGTCAAGGGATCAAGGGGTCCTCGGACCCTTGGCGGGTCCGGGCGGAGGTGCCCGAAGGTTCCGATGGCCCGCCTGGGCCACCGGGATGGGCACCGGAGGGAGGGCCCGGCCCTGCCTGCTGCTGACAGGCCCCCCGGCATTTGCTATGGGCTGCGCCCATGATCATCAGCCGCTACCTGGTGCGCGAGCTGAGCCGCCCGCTGCTGGCCACGCTCGGCATCCTCGTCGCCCTGTTCGCGAGCTACAGCGCCGGCGGCTTCCTCACCGACGCCGTGGCCGGCCTGCTGCCGCTCGACGCGGTCGCCGCCCTGATCGGGCTCAAGGTGCTGATCGCCCTGGAGGTGCTGATCCCCGCGTCGCTGTACGTCTCGGTGATGCTCTCCTACGCGCGGCTGTACGGGGAGTCCGAGTTCGTCGCGATGTTCGCCCTGCGCATGACGCCGGCGACGATGACGCGCGCGGTCCTGATGCTGTCGGGCTGCCTGGCGCTGGCGGTGGCCGGGCTCTCGCTCGTGGTGCGGCCCTGGGCGTACCAGCGGCTGCACGCGATGACCGACCAGGCGGCGGCGCTGCTCGACGTGGACGCGATGACCGCGGGCTCGTTCTACGTGGGCCAGCACGGCGCGCGGGTGATCTACCTCGGCGCGCGCGACGGCGGGGGCTCGCCGGCGCGCGACGTGTTCATCCGCGTGCGCCACCACGACCGCACCGAGGTCATCTCCGCGCGCGGCGCCGACGCCGTGCCGCGCGCCGACGGCCGGGGCGGCTCCGAGGTCTACCTGCGCGACGCCCACATCTACGAGCTCGACCGCGACGACGGCCGCCCCGACGAGGCGCTGGAGGCGCAGGGCATCGTCGTCAACCCAGGCAACCCCGGCACCGACCCGCCCGGCTACAGCGCGGTCGCCGCCAGCACCGCGCACCTGGTGGCGTCCGGCACGCCGGAGGACGTCGCCGAGCTGCAGTGGCGCCTGTCCACGCCGCTGTCCACGCTGCTGCTCGGCCTGATGGGCATCCCGCTCAGCCGCACGCGGCCCAGGGACGGGCGCGGCTCGCGGCTCGGCGTCGCGTTCTTCGTGTACTTCGGCTACTACCTGCTGTGCACCTCCGCGCGCACCTGGGTGCAGCACGGCGCGATCGGGCGCTTCCCCGGCATCTGGTGGGCGCCGCTCCTGCTCGGCGCGTTCCTGCTCGCCACAGTGTACCGCCCGAACGTCAGCCTCGCGGCGTGGCGCGCCGGGCGGTGACGCGCCCCCGCCTGATGCGCCCCCGCCTGATGCGCCCCGCCCTGGCACGCCCCGGCCGCGCGCGCGGCCTCCCCGTCGCGGCCGGCCTGCGTGTCCGGCCTGCTTAGCCGCTACATCGGCGCGGCCGCGCTGCGCTCGTTCGTCCTGGTGGCGGCCGCGCTGACCGGCCTGTTCAGCCTGCTGGAGTTCGTCGAGCAGCTCGCCTCCGTCGGCCAGGGCAACTACCGCGTCGGCGATGCCCTCGCCTACGTCCTGCTCACCGCCCCGGGCCGCATGCTGCAGGTGATGCCGGTCACCATGCTGCTCGCCGTGCTGCTCTCGCTCGGCGCCCTGGCCAGGACGTCGGAGCTGACCGCGATGCTGAGCCTGGGCCTCTCCGAGCGGCGGATCGTGGCCACCGTGCTGCGCCTCCTGGTGCCGGTCGTCGCCGTGCTGCTGCTGCTGGCCGAGTTCGTGATCCCCCCGGCGCAGCAGATGGCGCAGGACCGGCGCGGCGACGCCATGGGCCCGGGCCTCTCGCACAGCGCCGACAGCGTCTGGGCGCACGACGGCCGCGAGTACCTCGACGTCGCCGAGTTCGAGCACGGCCGCGTGCCGGTCGGCATCGACATCTACAGCTTCGAGCCCGACGGCCGCCTCGCCAGCCTGGTGCACGCCGCGCGCGGCGCGATCGGCCCCGACGGCACCTGGGCGCTGAGCGACGTCAGCCGCAGGACCGTCGAGGGCGACCGCTTCCGCACCGAGCACCTCGACCGGCTCGACTGGCGCTCCTTCGTGCCCCCCGGCCAGCTCGGCTTCCTCACCCTGCCGCCGGAGAGCCTGGCGCCGTCGTCGCTGCTGCGCCACATCCGCGCCCTGCGCCGCACCCACCAGAACGCGGTGCGCTTCGAGCGCGCCCTGTGGAACCGCGCGGCGATCCCGGTCTCGATGGTGGCGATGGCGTTGATCGCCGCCCCCCTGGTGTTCGGCGCCCCCCGCCGCCAGGGCAACGGCCAGCGCCTGGCACGCGGCGTCGGCCTGGGCATCGTGTTCTCGCTGTTCCAGCAGATCGTGGGCCGCCTCGGCGAGCTGCTCTCCGTCAGCCCCGCCCTCACCGCCCTGGCGCCGCCGCTGCTGCTGCTGGCCCTGGCGGTCGCGCTGCTGCCGGGCGGGGGCGGGGCCCTCCCGGGGGCAGGGCAGCCGGCCGAGCCCTAGTGGGGGGGGCGCTCCACAGGAAGGCAGGAAGCCTTCTTTTTCTGAAGAAAAAGAAGCAAAAAGACTTTGCCCATCAGGATCACGGACCCACGGGCGGCCTCGGAATCCTTGTGGGGAAAGTTCTTTGGTTCTTTCCTTCAGGAAAGAACACGCTTCCTGCCTTGCCTCGCGGGCGCGGCCCTAGGGCGCCGGCCCCGCCCCCGGCGTGTCGATCCGGTAGTGGATCGGCTTGAACGAGCCGTTGTTGGACTGCAGCGCGGAGCACGCGGTCAGGCCGACGACCAGGTCCTCCTCCGCCAGGAAGGTGACGTGGTCGCCGGCGCGGCTGAGCGGCGGCGCCACGCGCAGCGCCCCGGTCCCGGCGTCGATCGGCACGTTCATGAACACGTTGAACGCCACGGGGATGCGGTCCGGCGCGATGCCGAACGGGGCCAGCGCCGCGGCCAGGTTGCCGAAGCAGCCGCGGTGCGGGTGGGTGTCGCCGTAGAGGATGCGGAACGTGTCCGAGGAGCACGGCGTGAGCAGGAAGTCGTGCCGCCCCACCGTGTCCTCGACGATGCGCAGCAGCACGCGCGAGCGGTTGGAGTAGATCGGGTCGCCGGTCGTCAGGTAGATGCGGCTCGCATAGTCCAGGGTGCGGCCCGACGAGATCACCTCGTCGACGTCGGCGCGCGCGAACGCCAGCAGGTCGGCCACCTGCTCGCCCCTCGGGTCGATCACCGTGAGCCGCTGGCCGCGGTCGAGCGTGAAGGCCACCCCGGAGCGCGGCGCGATCTCGTGGATCATGCCGCCGCCCGCCCGGACGCCGCCGCGCCGCCCGCGCCCGCCGGGCCGCTGGCGCCCGCCATCCCGCCGCCC
>CAXSER010000362.1:0-3312 GCA_964236315.1 uncultured Acetobacteraceae bacterium
TCGAGCATCATCCGCAGCCCGTCCGCCGCGCCCGACCCCGGCGCGGCATCCTGCGGGCGCGACCCGTCCGCGTCGCCCTCCGTCGGCGCGTCGCTCCAGCGCGGCTCCTGCCCGCCGGCCGCGTCGTCCTCGTCCCCGCCGGACCCGGGAGCCTGCGCCATCTCAGTCCGCCTCGCCCGATCCGGTCACTTCCGCTGCGGGCTTCGCGACCTTCGGCTTCGCGGTCTTCGCCTTGCCCTTCGCCGGCTTCGCCTTTGCCGCCGGCTTCTTCGCCGCGGCCGCCTTCGCGCCGGCCTTTGCCGCCGGCTTCTTCGCCGTCACCGCCGCATCGCCCGCCGGCTCCGCCCCGCCCGCCATCTTGGCCTTCTTCGCCCCCGCCGCCTTGGCCGCCGGCTTGGCCTTGCGCGCGCCCGGCTTGGCCTTCAGCGGCTTGCCCCGCTCGGCGAGCAGCGCCACCGCGTCCTCCAGCGTCAAATCGTCCATCTCCACGCCGCGCGGCACGTTGGCCACCACCGTGTTGTGCTGGATGTACGGCCCGAACCGCCCCTTCTTCACCATCACCGGCGCGCGGTCCTTGGGATGCTCGCCCAGCGCCCGCACGCTCGCCAGCTTGCGCGCCAGCACGTCGACCGCCCGGTTCAGGCCGACGGCCAGCACGTCATCGTCCTTGTCCAGCGAGCCGAAGATCGCCCCCATCTTCACGAACGGCCCGAACCGCCCGATCCCCGCCTCGATCGGCTCGCCCAGCTCGGGGTGCGTGCCCACGAAGCGCGGCAGCGACAGCAGCCCCAGCGCCTGCTCCAGCGTCATCTGGTCGCCGTCCATGCCCTTCGGCAGCGAGGTCCGCTTCGGCTTGACCTTCTTGTCCTCCGGGTCCGCCTCGCCCTGCTGCACGTACAGCCCGTACGGCCCGCGCCGCACGCTGACCATCTGCCCGCCCTCCGGGTTCGGCCCCAGCTCGCGCCGGCCCTCCTTCAGGGTCTCGCCGTCGCCCTCGCCACCCTCGATCGCCAGCCTGCGCGTGTACTGGCACCCCGGGTAGTTCGAGCATCCGATGAACGACCCGTGCCGCCCGAGCTTGAGCCCGAGCCGCCCCGCATGGCACGCCGGGCACAGCCGCGGATCGGTGCCGTCCGCCCGCGCCGGGAAGAAGTGCTCGCCGAGGTCGCCGTCCAGCGCGTCGATGACGTCGGAGATCTTCAGCTCGCGCGTCTGCTCCACCGCCTTGGAGAAGTCGTCCCAGAACGCGTGCATCACCGAGCGCCACTGCGCCGTGCCGTCGCTGATCTGGTCGAGCTGCTCCTCCAGCCCGGCGGTGAACCCGGTGTCCACGTAGCGCTCGAAGAAGCTCGCCAGGAACGCCGTGACCAGCCGCCCGCGGTCCTCGGGCACGAAGCGCCTGTTCTCCATGCGCACGTAGTTGCGGTCGCGCAGCACGCTCAGGATCGAGGCGTACGTCGACGGCCGCCCGATGCCCAGCTCCTCCATCATCTTGACGAGGCTGGCCTCGGAGTAGCGCGGCGGCGGCTGCGTGAAATGCTGCGAGGCGTCCACCTTGGGGCAGGCGAGGGGGTCGCGCTCCGCCATCGGCGGCAGCATCCGGCTCTCCTCCTCCTCGCCCTCGTCGACGCCTTCGCGATACAGCCGCAGGAAGCCGTCGAACGCGATGATCGACCCGTTCGCCCGCAGCTTCGGCCCGCCCGGCTTCGAGGGATCTGCGACCTCGACGATCACCTGGTCCAGCTCGGCCGACTGCATCTGGCTCGCCACGGCGCGCTTCCACACCAGCTCGTACAGACGCGCCTGCTCTGCGTTGAGGTAGCGCGCCATCATCTCCGGCGTGCGCTCCACGTCGGTCGGCCGCACCGCCTCGTGCGCCTCCTGGGCGTTCTTCGCCTTGGCGTGGTACTCGCGCGGCGCCGCCGGCCGGTAGCGCTCCCCGAACGTCTCGCCGACATGGCCGCGGATCGCGTCGATCGCCTCGCGCGCCATCGAGACGCCGTCGGTGCGCATGTAGGTGATGAGCCCCGTCGTCTCCCCGCCCAGCTCGATGCCCTCGTAGAGCTGCTGGGCCGCCCGCATCGCCGCCTGCGCGCCCATGCCGAGCTTGCGGCTCGCCTCCTGCTGCAGCGTCGAGGTCGTGAACGGCGCCGGCGGATGGCGCTTGACGCGGCGCCGCTCCACGCTGGCCACCGAGAAGCCGCCCGCCTCGACCTGCGCCTTGGCCGCCAGCGCCAGCGGCTCCGCGTTCAGGTCGAACTGGTCGAGCCTCCTGCCGTCCAGGTGCGTCAGCCGCGCCAGGAACGGGGCGCCCGCCGGCGTGGCCATGTGCGCCTCGACCGTCCAGTACTCGCGCGGCCGGAACGCCTCGATCTCCGCCTCGCGCTCGCACACCAGCCGCAGCGCCACGGACTGCACCCGCCCCGCCGAGCGGCTGCCCGGCAGCTTGCGCCACAGCACCGGCGACAGGGTGAACCCCACCAGGTAGTCCAGCGCGCGCCTGGCCAGGTACGCCTCGATCAGCGGCAGGTCGAGCTCGCGCGGCTGCTCCATCGCGCGCTGCACGGCGGACTTGGTGATCTCGTTGAAGGTGATGCGCTGCACGTCCACGCCGCGCAGCGCGCCCTTCTCCTCCAGCATGGCGCGCACGTGCCAGGAGATGGCCTCGCCCTCGCGGTCCGGGTCGGTCGCCAGGTACAGGTGCCCCGCGCCCTTGAGCGCCTTGACGATGGCCGCGATCTGGCGCGCGCCGCGCTCGTCGGCCTCCCAGTCCATGGCGAAGTCCTGGTCCGGCCGCACGCTGCCGTCCTTGGGCGGCAGGTCGCGCACGTGCCCGAAGGAGGCGAGCACGGTGTAGCCGTCCCCCAGGTACTTGTTGATGGTCTTGGCCTTGGCGGGCGACTCCACGACGACGACGTCGGTCATTCAATACCCTCGGGCCACAGCCTCATCAGCGTGCTAGGGCCCCGTGTCGATCAGCAGGCAAACCCGGTTCCCGGGAAGGGTCTCGATCCGGCCGGCGAGCTCAAGCTCCAGCAGCGCGGACGAGACGGCAGACGCGGACAAGTGGCAGCGGCGCACCACCTCGTCAACCGGGGTCGGCGACACGCTCAGGCAGGCGAGCACCTCCGCCTGCACCCCGCCCGCCCCGCCAGGATCGCTTCCGCCACCCCCGCCGCCGGGCGCCTCGGCGCTCTCCCCGCCCGGTCCGGCCCCCTCGGCGGACCCTGCACGCCGCAGCAGCCCCATCCCCCGGCGACCCTTGGCCGGCGGCGCGGCCGCTCCGTGAAGCCCCGCCTCCGCTCCGCCGGC
>CAXSER010000363.1:0-3309 GCA_964236315.1 uncultured Acetobacteraceae bacterium
TTAAATTGCGTTGATGTCCTAGGTATATGTCCTGTGACTTTTATATAGGCAATCGTCCTTCTTGCAGGATGCAATTTAATGACCAGTGTATTGCCGTTATCAATTTTTATTGTAATTTCTGCGTCGTCGTCACCGTAATCTTGAACGATATTTTCAGTGTTTATGCCTATGATGCTGTCGTCCAGGGAATATGTCGCGCAAACCCCCATCATTGGCTGTGATACCATTTCTGGATTTTTACGCGAAGCAAACCGTACAACGTCTTTGCAAATACGCAGCGCATCTAGTATCGACGACTTTCCAGCATTATTTGGGCCGGTAAGAATGTTTACATCACGACAGGATACCGAATAATTCTCAAACTGCTTAAAGTTCTTGAGATGTATGGATCTAATTTTCAATTTAATTCCTTAAATCTGCTTATTATAGCAAATATACAGTATTTTATCCATTTATGCCTTGAATTTCCTGATGTCTTCTCAGCAACACCGCTGCTCCCGCTGTACCAGCGCTCTAGGCCGTCAAGGCGGACCATTCACCTCCGCTGCCTCTGTTTCCTCTTTAGCACTCTCCCCGTTGACCCCACCCCAAGCCATCCCCAAGCTTGCCTCATGATCCTCCTCATCGACAACTACGACAGCTTCACGTTCAACCTCGTGCACTTCCTGGGCGATCTCGGGGCTTCGTGCGACGTGCGGCGCAATGACGCGCTGAGTGCGGAGGAGGCGATGGCGCTCAAGCCGGAGGCGATCGTGCTGTCGCCGGGGCCGTGCGCGCCGGAGCAGGCGGGGATCTGCCTCGACCTGATCGCGCTCGCGGCGGGGCGGGTGCCGCTGCTGGGGGTGTGCCTGGGGCACCAGGCGATCGGGCAGGCGTTCGGGGCGGTGGTGGAGCGGGCGCCGAGCCCGATGCACGGCAAGCTGAGCGAGGTGGTGCACGAGGGGAGCGACGTGTTCGCGGGGCTGCCCTCGCCGTTCCAGGCGACGCGCTACCATTCGCTGGTGGTGCGCGAGGCGTCGATGCCGGCGGCGCTGGAGGCGACGGCGCACACGCGCGACGGGGTGGTGATGGGGCTGCGGCACCGCGACCTGCCGATCTTCGGCGTGCAGTTCCATCCCGAGAGCATCGCGTCGGAGCACGGGCACGAGATCCTGGCGAACTTCCTGGCGATCGCGCGTGGCCGCAACGACGCGTCCTCGCGGGCGGCCTGATCCTCATGGGTGCCGGTCCAGGGGCGCCGCCCCTGGCGGGTCCAGGGCAGAGCCCTGGCCTTCCTGCCTCGCTGATGTCGCGCCTGGCCGCCGGAGAGACGCTGTCCGCCGAAGAGGCAGAGGCGGTGTTCGGGGTGATCCTGGACGGCCGCGCGGGGAGCGTGGCGCTGGCCGGCCTGCTGATGGCGCTGCGGGTGCGGGGCGAGACGGAGGCGGAGCTGGCGGGGGCGGTGGCGGCGCTGCGGGCGCGGATGGTGCGGGTGGAGGCGCCGGCGGGGGCGATCGACGTGTGCGGGACGGGGGGGGATGCGGCGGGGACGCTGAACATCTCCACCGCGGTGGCGCTGGTGGTGGCGGGGTGCGGGGTGGTGGTGGCCAAGCACGGCAACCGGGCGCTGTCGTCGCGGTCGGGGGGTGCGGACGTGCTGGCGGCGCTGGGGGTGGGGCTGGCGGTGACGCCGGTGCGGGCGGAGGGGCTGCTGCGGCGTGTGGGGGTCGCGTTCCTGTTCGCGCCGGCGCACCACGCGGGGATGGCGCATGCGGCGGAGGCCAGGCTGGCGCTGGGGACGCGGACGATCTTCAACCTGCTGGGGCCGCTGGCGAACCCGGCGGGGGTGCGGCGGCAGCTCGTGGGGGTGTTCGCGCCGCGGTGGCTGCGTCCGGTGGCGGAGGTGCTGGGGCGGCTGGGGGCGGAGCGGGCGTGGGTGGTGCACGGGCAGGGGCTGGACGAGCTGACGCTGGCGGGGCCGACGGAGGTGGTGGAGTGGCGCGACGGCGGGTGCCGCGCGTTCGTGGTGCGGCCGGAGGACGCGGGGCTGGCCCCTGCCCCGCTGTCGGCGATCGCGGGCGGGGACGCGGTGCACAACGCGGACGCGCTGCTGGGGGTGCTGTGGGGGCAGCTCGGGGCGTACCGGGACACGGTGCTGCTGAATGCCGCGGCGGCGCTGGTGGTGGCGGGGCGGGTCGAGGGGCTGCGCGAAGGCGTGGCGGTGGCGGCGGAGTCGATCGATGACGGGCGGGCGGACGAGGCGCTGCGGGCGTTGAAGCGGGAGACTGCGCCCTAGGGGAGGCAAGGCCAGGGGCTCTGCCCCTGGACCCCGCCAAAGGCTTGCCTTTGGAAACCTCGACGAAGGCTGCCTCCTGGTGGCGGCCCGGCGGGATGCGGGCGGACAGGCGGCGGGGGACTGGTCTAAGGGATGGGTTTCCAAAGGCCCCTGGCCTTTGGCGGGTCTGGGCAGAGCCCGGCCTTGCTTGCTGCTTTCGGGGATGACGGACATGGGCGAGGCGATGCCGGACGCGCTGGCGCGGATCTGTGCGGAGACGCGGGCCGAGGTGGCGCGGCGCAAATCTGTGGCCGGTGCGGGGGCGCTGCGGGCGCGGGCGGT
This sequence comes from uncultured Acetobacteraceae bacterium, assembly GCA_964236315.1. Classification (GTDB taxonomy): domain Bacteria; phylum Pseudomonadota; class Alphaproteobacteria; order Acetobacterales; family Acetobacteraceae; genus CAXSEF01. Next base: position 2,597 of record CAXSER010000363.1, read on the forward strand.
GGCGCAGGGCGCGCCACGGGGGTTCGCGCGGGCGCTGCTGGCGGCGGCGGGGCTTGCGGGCGGGGACACGGGGGATGTGGTGGCGGCAGGCGGGGTGGCGCCGCTGGGCATCGGGCTGATCGCGGAGATCAAGCAGAGGTCGCCGTCGGGAGGGATGATCCGGGCGGTGTTCGACCCGGCGGGGCTGGCGCGCGCGTATGCGGGGGCGGGGGCGGCGTGCCTGTCGGTGCTGACGGACGGGCCGTTCTTCGGGGGGGAGGAGGCGCATCTCGTGGCGGCGCGCGGGGCGGTGGGGCTGCCGGTGCTGCGCAAGGACTTCATGGTGGACCCGTGGCAGGTGGGCGAGAGCCGGGCGATGGGGGCGGACTGCGTGCTGCTGATCCTGGCGGCGCTGTCGGACGCGCAGGCGGCGGAGCTGGAGGCGGCGGCGACGGAGGCGGGGATGGACGTGCTCGCCGAGGTGCACGACGGGGCGGAGCTGGAGCGGGCGTTGCGGCTGCGCACGCCGCTGGTGGGGGTGAACAACCGGAATTTGCGGACGCTGCGCACGGATCTGGCGACGACGGAGGCGCTGGCGGCGCGGGTGCCGGCGGGGCGGGTGCTGGTGGCGGAGAGCGGGATCGCCGGACGGGCGGACGTGGAGCGGCTGTCGCGGGTGGGGGCGCGGTGCTTCCTGGTGGGGGAGAGCCTGCTGCGCCAGGCGGACGTGGGGG
>CAXSER010000364.1:0-3307 GCA_964236315.1 uncultured Acetobacteraceae bacterium
CGTCGAAGCACAGCACCGGGGCGGGCGAGAGGCGCCACAGCGCCTCCAGCTGCTCGGCGGTCAGCGCGGTGCCCAAAGGCGCGACGGCCGCGCCGAAGCCGGCCTGGTGCAGCGCGATCACGTCCATGTAGCCCTCGACGGCGACCACCTCCGCGGGCTCCGTGCCCGGTTTCGGGCGCACCGCCTCTCGCGCGCGGTCCAGGCCGTAGAGGGTGCGGCGCTTGGAGAACAGCTCGGTCTCCGGGCCGTTGATGTACTTGGGCTGGCCGTCGCCCATGATGCGGCCGCCGAAGCTGATGATGCGGCCGGTGCGGTCGCGGATCGGGAACATCACACGGTTGTAGAACAGCTCGCGCGGCGGCCCGTTGTCGGACTCGCGCAGCAGGCCGGCCTGCAGGAGCTGCTCGGGCGTCACCCCCTGCGGCGCCAGCTCGGCGGCCAGCGCCCCCCTGCCCTCGCCCGACCAGCCCAGGCCGAACGCCTCGATCGTCGCCTCGGTGAGGCCGCGGCCGAGCAGGTAGGCGAGGGCAGCCGCGCCGTCCGGGGTGCGCAGGCGGCGGCGGTAGGCGGCGCAGGCCGCGTCGAGCACGCCGTGCAGGTCGAGGCGGCGGCGCTCGGCCTCCGCGGCCTCCGGGGTGGGCCTGGGCACGTCGAGGCCGGCCTCGGCGGCGAGGGACTGCACCGCCTCCATGAAGCCCGAGCCCTGGGTCTGCATGACGAAGCTGATCGCGTCGCCGTGCGCGCCGCAGCCGAAGCAGTGGTAGCCGTCCTCGTAGACGTAGAACGAGGGCGACTTCTCGCCGTGGAACGGGCAGCAGCCCTTCCACTGGCGGCCGGAGCGGGCAAGCTTCACCCGGCGGCTGACCAGCGCCGACATCGGCGTGCGCGCGCGCAGCTCGTCGAGGAAGTGGGGCGGCAGCGCCATCGGGCGGCCCGGTCCAGGCGGCCCGGCTCAGGCCGACAGCCGCGACTTCACCAGCGCGCCGGCGCGGGCCATGTCGAGCGCCGCGCCGTGGCGCGCCCGCAGCTCTGCCATCACGCGGCCCATGTCCTTGATGCTTGCCGCACCCGAAGCCGCGACGGCGGCGTCCACGGCAGCGGCCAGGGTGGCCTCGTCGAGCTGGGCAGGGAGGAACTCCTCGATGATGGCGATCTCGGCGCGCTCCTTGTCGGCCAGCTCCGGGCGGTTGCCTTGCACGTAGAGCTCCACCGACTCCCGGCGCGACTTCACCATGCCGCGCAGCAGGCCCAGCACGTCGTCGTCGGCCACATGGTCCAGCCTCGGGCGCTTGGCGATGTCGGCGTCCTTCACCCGCGCCAGGATCATCCGCACGGTGGACGTGCGCAGGGCGTCGTGGGCGCGCATCGCGGCCTTCAGGGTCTCGGAGAAGCGGTCGCGGAGCGGGGTGTCGGTCATCGAGTGGGTCCTCGGGTCGGGCGGGTGGGTCATAGCATGATGGGAGGGGGACGGCGCAGGAAGGCCATGGCTCTGCCTGGACCCGCCAGGGCGAGCCGCCCTGGACCGGCATCCGGAAGGCAAGGGAAGTTATCTCCCATGCGGGGCGATTGCGTTGGGAAGTTTTTTCCCAGTATGGTGCGGCATGGAGACGATCGACAGCATCATCGCCCGTCTCGGCGGCGCCGAGGCCACCGCGCGCCTCACCGGCGTCGGCACCGAGGCGGTGCGCAAGTGGCGCCAGGGCGGCGCGATCCCGACACGCCACTGGGCCGCCATCATCGAGGCGACCGGCCTCGGCTTCGCCGACATGACCGGCCTCGGCTTCGCCGAGATGCAAGCCGCGGACCGTGCCGCGTCCGAGCCCGCCGCCACGCAGGCCTCCCCTCCCTCCCCCCTCCGGAGCGTCGCGCAGATGCAGGACCAGACCGAGCCCATGGACCCCACCCCGCCCGAGGGCGCCACCGCGCTGCTGGCGCTGGCCGACGGCACGCTGTTCTGGGGCCGCGGCTTCGGGGCGCACACCGCGCCCGGGTCCGGGCGCGTCGGCGAGCTGTGCTTCTGCACCGGGCTGACCGGATACCAGGAGACGCTCACCGACCCGTCGTACGCCGGGCAGATCGTCACCTTCACCTTCCCCCACATCGGCAACGTCGGCGCCAACCAGGAGGACCTGGAGGCGACCACGATCGCGGCGCTGGGCCTCGTGGTGCAGCAGGACATCACCGAGCCGTCGTCGTGGCGCGCGGCGCAGGGGCTCGACGCCTGGCTGCTGGGCCAGGGCGTCCCGGGCATCGCGGGTCTGGACACGCGCGCGCTGACCATCCGCATCCGCGACGGCGGGCCGCCCACCGCCGTGCTGGCCCACCCGCGCGACGGGCGCTTCGACGTGGCGGCCCTGGTCGAGCAGGCGCGGACCTGGCCGGGGCTCGAGGGCATGGACCTCGCCAAGCAGGTGTCGTGCACGCAGAGCTACGCCTGGGAGGAGACGACCTGGGCCTGGCCCGATGGCTTCGGGCGGCAGGAGGCGCCGCTGCGCCACGTCGTGGCGGTGGACTACGGGGCCAAGCGCAACATCCTGCGCTGCCTGGCCGACGCGGGGTGCCGCGTCACCGTGATGCCGGCCGACGCCACGGCCGAGGACATCCTGCACCACGAGCCGGACGGGGTGTTCCTGAGCAACGGGCCGGGCGATCCGGCGGCCACGGGCGCCTATGCGGTGCCGGCGATCCAGGGGGTGCTGGCGCGCGACGTGCCGGTGTTCGGCATCTGCCTCGGGCACCAGCTGCTCGCGCTGGCGCTGGGGGCGAGGACCTACAAGCTGGAACAGGGGCACCGGGGCGCCAACCAGCCGGTGAAGGACCTGGCGACGGGGAAGGTCGAGATCACCAGCCAGAACCACGGCTTCGCGGTGGACGACGCCTCGCTGCCGGAGGGGGTCGTGGTGACGCACCGCAGCCTGTTCGACGGCAGCAACGAGGGGATCGCGGCGAAGGGGCGGCGCGCGTTCAGCGTGCAGTACCACCCGGAGGCGAGCCCGGGGCCGAGCGACAGCCATCACCTGTTCCGCAGGTTCGTGACGATGATGGACGAGAGAAAGTAAGGCCGGGCTCTGCCCGGACCCGCAAAGGACCTGGGGTCCTTTGATCCCCCTTCCCTCAGTAGAGCCAGTCCAGGGCGGCTCGCCCTGGCGGGTCCAGGGCAGAGCCCTGGCCTTCCTTCCTTGCCGAGGTAGTCCCATGCCCAAGCGCGAAGACATCCGCTCCATCATGATCATCGGTGCCGGCCCGATCGTGATCGGCCAGGCCTGCGAGTTCGACTATTCCGGCGCCCAGGCGTGCAAGGCGCTGC
>CAXSER010000365.1:0-3297 GCA_964236315.1 uncultured Acetobacteraceae bacterium
GGCCCGGCTCTTCGGGGGAAGCGGGGTGCTCGGGAATTCGGCTAAGAGGAGGGGTCGGAGGGCATGGCCCTGGGCGAAGGCTCGGCCCTGCCGGCGGCGGGCTCGCGGGGCGCAGCCGGCCGGCCGGCCGGGGCGTGGCCGGCGCGGTCGCGGCGCTCGACGGTGGTGACGAGCGGGCGGTGCAGGCTGTCGCCCGGCACGGGGCGGCGCGCGGCCAGGCCGACGAAGCGCTGGTTCTGCCAAATCTCGATCCCGGCGCTGCTGTCGCCGAGCGTGGTGGAGACGATGAAGGCATGGCGGTCGTCGGGGCACACGACCTCGTGGCAGCTCACGATCCGCCGGGCATCATCGAAGGTGTAGAGCCTGTACTCCGCCACATGCGACTCCCCACCTGCCCGGAGGCGGAGAGCCGGCCCGCCCGGCCGTCACCCCGCGTCCGGCGAGCGAACGCGGAAAGGCATACCGTAGCGGCAATCACAAGAATGTGAAGTGTTGTTTCGGGGCTGGATCGTCCGCCTGCGACCGCGGGTTTGCCGCGGCCCGTCCCGGCGGGCTGCGGAGGGGCGACGACGGGTGCCCGGCGGGGGGTTGCGGGGCGGCGGGCCGGGACCGGTGCGCAGCGGGCTGGCAAGCGGCAGGACGGCGGGCTGCCGGTCGTCGGGCGACGCGTCGTCGGGTGACGCGTCGTCGGGTGACGCGTCGTCGGGTGACGCGTCGTCGGGATGCCGGTCGGCAAACGGAGCTGCGGGCCGGACGACGGCTGCCGGCGGCACGGCGCGGCTGGCGGGGCGCCGCAGGTCAGGGGGTGGCGGGCGCGCTGCGTCCGAACGGCAGCACCGCCCAGACGCGCTCGTGCACGAAGTAGAGGATCAGCTTGCCGACCACGTCGAGGCCGCCGATCGCCACCGAGGCGCTGACGTTGCCGGTCAGCGCCCAGGCGATGCCGCCGGTCACCAGGGAGGCGAAGGCGCGGTACGACACCGTCTTGGCCAGGCTGCGCAGGGTGGTGTCGGCGGTCGCAGGCGCGGAGGACCTGGACGACTGCACCAGGCCGAGGGCGACGGTGTCGAAGGTTTCCGGGTCGATCAGCACGAAGCCGCCGAACTCGCGGCTGTCGGCGTAGGGGTCGTGGGCGAGGGCGCGGTCGAGCAGCAGGGTGGCGTCGCCGACGTCGTTCTGCGCCAGCGACTCCGCCGGCTCGACGCGCATGGTGTCGAGCAGGACGCGGCCGGCGAGCGGGCCCAGCGTCGCGGTGACGGTGCGGGTGCCGAGCTTGAGCAGCAGGCGCTGGCCGGGGGCGCTGGGGGTCTCGTCGAACCAGAGCAGGCGGGCGGACAGGGTGCGCGAGACGCGGGCGGGGCTGGCGGGGTCGCACAGCACGTCGCCGCGCGAGACGTCGACGGCACGGTCGAGCACCACGGTCACCGCCTCGCCCGGGCCGGCGGCGTCGGTCTCGCCGGAGGCGCCGAGGATGCGCGCGACGGCGGCGTCCTGGCCGGAGGGCAGGATGCGCACTGGGTCGCCGACGCGCACCGGGCCGCCGGCGACCTCGCCCGAGAGGCCGCGCAGGGAGGCATCGGGGCGGTTGACCCACTGCACGGCGAGGCGGAACGGGGTGGGCTCCGCGGGGCGCACCGGCACGGCCTCCAGGTGCTCCAGCAGGGTGGGGCCGCGGTACCAGGGGGCCGACGCGCCGCGGGCGACGACGTTCTCGCCGGACAGGGCGGAGAGGGGGACGGTGGCGACGGTGTCGAAGCCGAGGCCGTCGCACAGCGCGCGGGCGGCCTCGCCGATCTCGGCGGCTGCGGACTCGCGCCAGCCGACCAGGTCCATCTTGTTGACGGCGACCACGACGTGGCGGACGCGCAGCATGGAGGCGACCAGCGCGTGGCGGCGGGTCTGCGCGGTCAGGCCGGAGCGGGCGTCGACGAGGAGGATCGCGAGGTCGGCGGTCGACGCGCCGGTGGCCATGTTGCGGGTGTACTGCTCGTGGCCGGGGGTGTCGGCGACGATGAAGCGGCGGCGCGGCGTGGAGAAGAAGCGGTAGGCGACGTCGATGGTGATGCCCTGCTCGCGTTCCGCGGCCAGGCCGTCGACGAGCAGCGCCAGGTCCATGGCGGACCCCTGGGTGCCGTGGCGGCGGGAGGCGGCGGCGAGGGCGGTCATCTGGTCGTCGGCGACGGCCTGGGTTTCCCACAGCAGGCGGCCGAGCAGGGTGGACTTGCCGTCGTCGACGGAGCCGCAGGTGATCAGTCGGAGCTGGTCGAGGTTCTCGTGGGCGCGCGCGAAGGCGTCGAGGTCGAAGGGCGCGTCGGGGGCGGCGGGCAGGGCGATACCCACGTCCATCAGAAGTAGCCCTCCTGCTTGCGGCGTTCCATCGAGGCGGCGTCGGCGTGGTCCACGGCGCGGCCGGCGCGCTCGGAGGAGCGGGTGGAGACGGTCTCGCCGATCACCTCGGCCAGCGTGGCGGCGCGGCTCTCCACGGCGCCGGTCAGCGGGTAGCAGCCGAGCGTGCGGAAGCGCACGGAGCGGGTGCGCACGCTCTCGCCGTCGCGCGGCGCGAGGCGCTCGTCGTCGACCATGAGCAGCGTGCCGTCGCGCTCCAGCACCGGGCGGGGGGCGGCGAAGTACAGGGGGACGACGGGGATGCGCTCGGCGTGGATGTAGAGCCACACGTCCAGCTCGGTCCAGTTGGACAGCGGGAAGACGCGCATGGTCTCGCCGGCGCGCTTGCGGCCGTTGTACAGGCGCCAGGGCTCGGGGCGCTGCCGCCTGGGGTCCCACTGGTGGCCGGCGGTGCGCAGCGAGAAGACGCGTTCCTTGGCGCGCGACTTCTCCTCGTCGCGGCGCGCGCCGCCGAAGGCGAGGTCGTAGCCGTGGGCGTCGAGCGCCTGGCGCAGGGCCTGGGTCTTCATCACGTCGGTGTGGACGTCGGTGCCGTGGCTGATCGGGCCGACGCCGCGCGCCAGGCCCTCCTGGTTGGTGTGCGTCACCAGCTCCAGGCCGAGCGTGCGCACCCGCTCGTCGCGGAAGGCGATCATCTCGCGGAACTTCCAGGTGGTGTCGACGTGCAGCAGCGGGAACGGCAGGCGGCCGGGGGCGAAGGCCTTCATGGCGAGGTGGAGCAGGACGGAGGAGTCCTTGCCGATCGAGTAGAGCAGGACGGGATTGGTGCTCTCGGCCAGGCCCTCGCGCAGGATGTGGATGCTCTCCGCCTCGAGCGCGCGCAGGTGGCCGAGCGGGCGCGGGGCGAGGGGGGCTGCGGAGCCGGGGGCGCGGGGGCCGGGGGCGGACCAG
>CAXSER010000366.1:0-2485 GCA_964236315.1 uncultured Acetobacteraceae bacterium
TGGAGGGCAGGCCCCAGCGCTCGCGGTAGCCTTCCGGCGTCAGGTTGTAGGACGTCATCAGATGCCGATTGAGCATCTTGAGCTTCTTCCCATCCTCAAGGCAGATGATGTAGTCCGGAAACACGGACTTCTTCGGCGGCACCGCAGGTTCGGGCTTCTCGGTAGCCTGTGCAGGCACCGACCCGAGCGTGGTCAGTGCCGTGTAGACCTGCTGGATCAAGCCCGGCAGATCGGAGGCTTGCACCGAATTGTTGGAGATGTGTGCCGAGACGATCTTCGCGGCATATTCAAGGGTGGATGACGGTGCAATGTCGGAGGGCATGACTGTTCCAATACGGGGTGGCGTGATGTGCCTACTGCACCAGTAGGCCTAAACACAGTTAAATAGCAATTACCGTGATGAAATTCTCATCAGGTCGCATACAAAATATAGGAGAACAAAACAGAATCGCGAGGGCTGAGGGACGCGGGCGGATGAAGCGCGCCTACCGCATGCCGGGCCCGGTCGCAAAGGGGAGGGCTGGCGAGCCGCTTCGCTGGTCTCGCTGCGCCCCGCGCCGAAGCCGGCGCGCCTTTGCGCCCGGGTCCGGCATGCAGGGCGGGGGAGGTGTTCAAAACCCTGAAAGGGACAGAGCACCATGGGACAATCCCGCTCCTTCACCTCCTGCCACGTCGTGCAGCACCCTCTCGCCATGGGCCCGGTGCAGTGTCTGCGCTGCGCCGCCGAGTGGCCCACCGACCCCGCCCTGGCGCTGGCCTGCCCGCGGTGCCGGGCCGTAGCAGGCGAGCCCTGCCGGCGTCCGCACGGTGGCAACGAGAACGCCTGCATCGCCCGTGACGTGCTGGCCATGCAAGGCGGCCTGCTCAGCCGGTGCCAGGCGCTGACCTGGGACGGGCGGCACAGCAAGCCGCTGCCTCTCGCCTGCACGATCGTCCCGGCGTACGCGAGCCAGGGCGGACAAGCACCAGCCCTGTAAAGGGCGCCGAGGCCAGAAGGCCAAGCCGGTGAATACAGGCGTATGCAGTATTCAACGGCCCTGCACACAATTGCACGACCATCATCCAGCTAGGCTTACAGGACGTAACCCTATACCAACCTCGATCATCACCTGCGGCCTTCGCCGCGCGTGGCTGGTCGACAAGGCGGGTTGCCCTTGAGGACCGGCGAAGCTCCACAAGGATGCCTCCGATCATGACCGCACACGCCCAGCCTGATGCTGCGCAGAAGATCCACGCGCTGATCCAGTCCCTGCAGCAGGACGATCGCCTGGGGGCGATGGAACAGCTCGTGGTGCTGAGCCTGCAGCTTGGCGCCCCCTCCGGGCCCCTCTCCGCACCGGGCCTGCAGACGATCCCCCAGGAGGCGGTCAAGGCGGTCGTGCGGGAGCTGAACGGGGTTATCGAACGGCAGCGCGACATCGCCACACGCCTGGCGGCAGAGGACCCGCACTCGGTCGCCCCCGTGATCGAGCACAACACCGCCCAGCTGCAGGCCATGACCAACGCACTTGTAGCCCTGTGCGAGCACCGGGAAGTCCTGGTGGTGCAGGACTGACGCCTGGAGTGGAGACGGACAAGGCGAAGGGAACGGGCGGGCAGGGGGGAGGATGGCTGGCGCATCGGGGTGTCCCGCGCAACGGGTGGGTCCTCCCCATGCTCGCCGGGCCAAGCGGCCCGCCTGCGCGTGGGATGCGGTCCCGCGCCCAAGCGGGCGCGCCGTTGCCCGGGACCCCCCGATGCACCCGCCTGGTGGGGTCTTCGGGAAGAAGACTGAACCGGAGATCGCCGAGATGAGCATGACCAACCCCTCAGCCTGAGCGCGCCCTGGCGACTGTCGTGATCGACTCCGCCTGACCACCACCGACTGACACCCTTCCTCCGCCTGCCCCCTTTCGCCGGGGCGGGCCTCATCCGCACCCGGTCCCCCGGTCGCCTCCACAGGCGCCCGGGCGCTCGGCGTTTGCGCGACAGGACGACATCCGATGTCCCAGCTGACCCTCTCCCTGTTCGACAGCACCGCCCTGGGCGGCCTGACCCTCGGCGCCGCGTTGCCGCGCTTCCGCGAGGATGTGGTGCCAGAACCCGCAGAGCTGGTGGAGGCGCCCGTCGTCCACGTGCCGGCGCACACCTTCCGCCTCGAGGGCGAGCGCGCCCTGGCCAGGGGCTGGAAGGCGCGCGCCGCCGACAACATCGCCGCGATCCGCCTGCTGCAGGAGATTGAGGGCGAGGACCGCCACGCCACCGCGGAAGAACAGGAGCGCCTGTCCCGCTTCGTGGGGTTTGGCGCAGGCGAGCTGGCCAACACCCTGTTCCGCCGCGCCGGCGAGGCGTTCCGCCCGGGCTGGGAGGATCTCGGCCGCGACCTGGAGCAGCTGGTGTCGCCCGCCGAGCTGTCGGCGCTGGCCCGCTCCACGCAGTATGCCCACTACACCCCTGAGTTCATGGTCCGCGCGATCTGGTCGGGCCTGGCCCGCATGGGCTTCAA
>CAXSER010000366.1:2495-3295 GCA_964236315.1 uncultured Acetobacteraceae bacterium
ATGGTGCCCGCGAAGGTGGCGGCACGGTCGGCCGCGACCGGCATCGAGATGGCCCCGACCACGGCGCGGATCGCCAGGCTGCTCTACCCCGAGGCCTGGATCAGGAACGAGGACTTCACCAAGGCCCGCTTGCCGGAGACCTTCGACCTGGTGGTGGGCAACCCGCCGTTCTCGGATCGCACGGTGCGTGCCGAGGACGCTGCCGGCAAGCTGGGTCTCAGCCTGCACGACTACTTCATCGCCAGGAGCGTCGAGCGGCTGAAGCCGGGCGGCCTCGCGGCCTTCGTGACCAGCCGATACACGATGGACAAGTCCGACTCCAAGGCGCGCGAGCACATTGCATCGCTGGCCGACCTGGTGGGCGCGGTCAGGATGCCGGAGGGAGCCATGCTGGCGGCGTCTGGCACCGAGGTCGTGGTGGACGTGCTGTTCTTCCAGCGTCGCGGAGCTGATCGGCCGGCCGGTGGCCTGGCGTGGACCGATCTGGTGGAGGTGCTGCCGGAAGAGGACGGCGAGGCGGCGGTGTCGGTGAACCGTGCCTTCGCCGAACATCCGCAGCAGGTGCTCGGCACGCACGGGCGCACCACCAGCCAGCACGGCGTGGTTTACACCTGCCATCCCCGCTCAACCGGCCTGACCGGGATCGAAGACGAGCTGAGCAGAGCGGTGCAGAGCCTGCCGCGTGACATCTGCGCGCCCGGGGCGTCGCCAGAGTCCACGTCCTCCCGCAAGCCCGGTCCTCGCGTTCTGGTCGGCACCGCGGCCGAGGGCGCCACGGTCAAGGAGGGCAGCTACCTCGT
>CAXSER010000367.1:0-3292 GCA_964236315.1 uncultured Acetobacteraceae bacterium
GGCCCCCACCCGTACTTGCGCGCCCACCCCGCCCTGGCCGCCTCCTGGCGCCGCCGCCTGCCCCCAGGCCGCACCACGGGCCTGGTCTGGGCCGGCAACCCCGCGCACTCCAACGACCGCCGCCGCTCCCTGCCGCCCGACGCCGTGTCCGCGCTCGCGGCCGCCTGCGCCCCCCGCCTGCTCGGCCTGCAGGTCGGCCCCCGCGCCGGCGAGCTCTCCCCCCACCGCATCCCCGAGGTCGGCCGCGCCCTGGCCAGCTACGCCGACACCGCCGCCGTCCTCGCCAGCCTCGACCTGCTGGTCACGGTGGACACCTCCGCCGCCCACCTCGCCGGCGCCCTGGGCGTGCCCACCTGGCTCCTGCTCCCCCATGCTCCCGACTGGCGCTGGATGCGCGGGCGCGCCGACTCCCCCTGGTACCCCTCGATGCGCCTGTTCCGCCAGGAGAGGGCAGGGGACTGGACCGGCGTCACGCGGCAGGTCGCCGCCGCCCTGACCCGCGAACGCACCCCCGCCATGGCGGACTGAAACCCGACGTCTGCCGGAAGGCAGAAAGCAAGCAGTTCTTTCTTGAAAGAAAGAACCAAAGAACTTTCCCCATTAAGCCCCGTAACAGGCCAACGCCTCAGGACCAGAACGAGCAAAGTCTTTTTGCTTCTTTTTCTTCAGAAAAAGAAGGCCTTTCTTCCTTGGCCTTACGCTGCGTCCCGACGCCTGCGCACCGGCGCCGCCGGCAGCGGCCCTGCCGTCTCCGGCGCCGTCAGTGCCCGCAGCAGCGCCTCGCGCAGCAGCGCGAGCTTGCGCTCGTTCTCGATCTTCAGCCCGAACACGTCCTTGACGTAGAACACGTCGACCGCACGCACCCCGTAGGTGGTGACGTGGGCCGAGGCGATCTGCACGCCCTGCTCGCTGATGGCCGCGGTGATGTCGTGCATCAGCCCGGGCCGGTCGCGCCCGTTGATCTCCAGCACGGTGTGGGTGTTCGACGCCCGGTTGTCGACGACGACGCGCGGCGGCACGTGGATCGCGCGCATCCGGCTGCCCATCATCGCGCGCCCCGCCTTCAGGATCGCCGCGTCCATCGACAGCTCGCCCGCCAGCGCCAGCTCGATCAGCACCGACAGCTTGGCCAGGCGGTGCGGCGCGTCGAACGCGCCGCCGGCCGCGTCCTGGATCCAGAACGTGTCCAGCGCCCGCCCGTTGGTCAGCGTGTGCACGCGCGCGTCCACGATCGAGGCGCCGGCGACGGCAAGCGCCCCGGCGATCCGGCTCACCAGGCCGGCGTGGTCGGTGACGTAGACCGTGACCTCGGTGACCGCGCGCGCCGGCAGCGCCTGCGTCTCGACCAGCAGCGGCGCGCCGCGCGCCTCGGCGTCGCGCACCATGTGGGCGTGGCGCACGTGCGTCTCCGGGTCGAACGACAGCCAGTACCCCCCGTAGCCCAGCACGAGGAACGCGTCGCGGTCCGCCTTGCTCCACCCGGCGGCCGCCAGGTTCTCGTCGCACGCCTCCTTGGACCTGGAGACCCGCACGTCGCGCTCCGTCGTGGCCAGCCCGCCCGCGAGCACCTCCGCGACCCGGCTGTACAGCTCGCGCAGCAGCGTCGCCTTCCACCCGTTCCAAACCCGAGGGCTGACCGCGCGCATGTCGGCCACCGTGAGCACGAGCAGCAGCTTGAGCCGCTCGGGCGACTGTATGGTGTCGGCGAGGTCGAGGATCGTCTTGGGATCGTCGATGTCGCGGCGGAACGCGGTCTGGCTGAGCAGCAGGTGGTGCAGCACGAGCCAGGAGATCGTCTCCGTCTCCTCCGCCGACAGCCCGAGCTGCGGCCCGATCTCCAGCGCCAGCTCCGCGCCCAGCTCCGAGTGGTCGCCGCCGCGCCCCTTGGCGATGTCGTGCAGCAGCGTCGCGACGTACAGCGCCCGGCGCGACTGCAGGTTCTCCACGATCGAGGTCGCCACCGGCAGCACGTCGGACAGCTCGTTGCGCTCGAGCCGGTTGACGACGGCGATCGCCTCGATGGTGTGCTCGTCGACGGTGAACACGTGGTAGGTGTCGAACTGCATCTGGCCCACGATGCGCGCCCAGTCCGGCAGGTAGCGCCCGAGCAGCCCGGTCTCGTTGAGGATGCGCATCCACCGCGCCCCGTCCGCGCGGTTGTGCGCGGCGTCGCGCCCGCACAGCAGGTCGAGGAACACCGCCGAGGCCGCCGGATCGCCGCGCAGGGCCACGGCGCAGCGCTCGTCGCGGATCAGCGCGCGCAGCGTGAGCGGATGCAGCGCCACGTCGCGCTCGCGCGCCACCTCCAGCACCCGCAGCAGCGCCAGCGGGTCGGCGCGGAAGGTGTGCCCGGGTGCCAGCACCAGCATGCCGTCCGCCATGCCGAACCCCTGGGCGCGCAGCGCCGGATCGGCCGCCGCCGCCAGCGCCGGCGCGCCCAGCGCGTGGCGCAGGATCGCCGGCTCCAGCACCAGAGTGAGCCGCCCGACCTCGCGCGCGATCAGGAAGTAGTGGCGCATGAACCGCTCCACCCCGTCCTGGCGCCCGTGCCGCGTGTAGCCGATGCGCGCGCCGACCACGGGCTGCAGGTCGAAGGTCAGCCGCTCCTCCGCACGCCCGGAGACGTAGTGCAGGTGGAAGCGCACGCTCCACAGGAAGTCCCACGCGCGCCTGGCCTGCGCCACCTCGCGCGGGTTGAGCATGCCGCACGCCACGGACTCCGGGTGGTCGAGCCGCTCGAACACCGGCCCCAGCACGTAGCGCATCATCCAGTACAGCGTCTGCAGGTCGCGCAGCCCGCCGCGCCCCTCCTTGATGTTCGGCTCGACCAGGTAGGCGCTCTCCCCGAAGCGGCGGTGGCGCTGCGCCCGCTCCGCCTGCTTGGCCGCGAGGAAGGCGCCGGCGTTGTGCAGGTTGCTCTCTGCGAACTGGCGGCGGAACTCGTCGAACAGCGCCACGTCACCGTCGACCAGCCGCGCGTCGAGCAGCGTGGTGGTCACGGTGACGTCGCGCGACGCCTGGTCCAGGCACTCGGCCACCGAGCGCGTGGCATGCCCGACCTTCAGCCCGAGGTCCCACAGGAAGTACAGCATGTACTCCACCCGCCCGAGCAGCCGCGGCGACGGCTCGTCCGGGGTGAGGAACAGCAGGTCGATGTCGCTGAACGGCGCGAGCACGCTGCGCCCGTACCCCCCGGTCGCCACGATCGCCAGCGACTCCGCCGCGCCGTGCGGCCGCGCCCCCGTGGCCCCGAGGCCGGCCACCCCCGCACCCGGCGCCCCGAGGCCCGCAG
>CAXSER010000368.1:0-3284 GCA_964236315.1 uncultured Acetobacteraceae bacterium
CGAGGATCATGCCCTCCTTGAGGCCCTGGATCAGCTCGCTGCGCTGCTCGGCGCGCGTCTCCTCCAGCACGGCCCGTCGGCTGACGACGATGTTGCCGCGCGCGCGATCCATCTTGAGGATCTGGAACGGCTGCGGGCTGCCCATGAGCGGCCCCACGTCGCGCACCGGCCGGATGTCGACCTGCGAACCCGGCAGGAACGCCACCGCGCCGCCGAGGTCGACGGTGAACCCGCCCTTGACGCGCCCGTAGATCGTGCCGTTGACCCGCGTGGTGCTCTCGAACGCCTTTTCCAGGTTGGTCCAGGCCTCCTCGCGCCGCGCCTTCTCGCGCGACAGGACGATGGAGCCGTCCTTGTCCTCGTAGCGCTCGACGAACAGCTCGATCAGGTCGCCCGGCTTGACCTCGACGGGCGCCCCGGGAACCCCGAACTCCTTGAGGGCGACGCGCCCCTCGCTCTTGAGCCCCACGTCGACGATGGCGAACTCTTCGGTCAGTCGGATCACGCGCCCGGTGACGACGGAACCGTCGAACCCGGTGTCGCGGCCCAGCGTCTCGTCCAGAAGGGAGGCGAAATCCTCCTCGGGGTTCGACGGATCAAGAACGCGGGCGGCAGCGGAAGATGACATGTGGCGGATGTGTTCCTGGGATCGGCGCCGCGGCATGCAGCCACGCGGCGAACCTGGCATGCGCGCCCCGCACCGGGACACGTCTGGCCCGAAGGGCCGGATGAACGAAAACAGGCCCGCCCCCACGGACGCGCCTGCGCGCCACCTATCCTCCCGCACAACCCAAGGTGTCAAGATTTCCGTGCCGCCGCTCGCCGCAGGGAAGCGGCAGCAAGGCAGTCGGCAGCGCAACAGGGAAGCGAAAGCCAGGGAAGCGGCAGCGCAGCAAGCCTGGGCTCTGCCCAGACCCGCCAGGGGCGAGCCGCCCCTGGACCGGCACACCGCCGATCAGCCGGTGCTTCTCGCCTGGTTCGCCCGTGGCGAACCCTCGACCAGCAACCCCGCATCCGCCCCGGACAACCACCGGGAAAACCGGGATCTTTCACGAGCAGGTCCGGAGGCGCTGCCTCCGGCGGAGTCCAGAGGCAGAGCCTCTGGCCTTGCCTTACGCTTCGCCTGGCCTGGCCTACGCTTGCCTCACGCTCCGCCTACGCCGGCTCCGGCAGCTCCGCCGCCCGCGTCCCGTTCAGCACGCCGCGCACCCGCTCGACGTCCAGCGTCCCCTGCCACTTCGCGACCACGATCGTCGCCACCGCGTTGCCGAACAGGTTGGTGATGGCGCGCGCCTCGCTCATGAACCGGTCGATGCCCAGGATCAGCACGATGGCGTTGACCGGCACCTTGCCGTTCAGCGTGGCCAGCGTGGCCGCCAGTGTGATGAACCCGCCGCCGGTGATCGCCGCCGCCCCCTTGGAGGTGAGCAGCAGCACGCCGAGGATCTCGGCGTAGTCGAACCAGCTCAGGTCGATGTTGAGCGCCTGGGCGATGAACGCGATCGCCATGGTGAAGTAGATCGACGTCCCGTCCAGGTTGAACGCGTATCCCAGCGGCACGACCAGGCCGACCAGCGAGCGCGGCAGCCCGAGCCCCTCCAGCTTCTCGATCAGCGTGGGCAGCGCCGCCTCCGACGAGGAGGTGCCGAGCACGATGAAGAACTCCTCCTTCAGGTAGCGCAGCAGCGCGTACAGGTTGAGCCCGCACAGCGCCATGACGATGGCGAGCAGCCCGAGGATGAACACCGCGCAGGTCGCGTAGAAGCACAGCATCAGCAGCCCGAGCTGCGCCAGCGTGGCGATCCCGTACTTGCCCACCGTGAACGCCATCGCCCCCAGCGCGCCGATCGGCGCCAGCCGCATCACGAACCCGATCACCACGAACAGCGCCGCACCCGCCTCGTCGATCACGGTGACGATCGCCTGCCCCCGCCGCCCCAGCCGCGACAGCGCCATGCCGAACAGCACCGCGAACAGCAGCACCTGCAGGATCTCGCCCTTGCTGAACGCCTCGACGACGGTGTTGGGGATGATGTTGAGCAGGAACTCCTGCACCGTCAGGTGCGCCCCGTTCGTGTATTTCGCGACCGCGGCGCCGTCGATGTGCGCGGGGTCGACGTTCATCCCCGCCCCCGGATGCACCAGGAACGCGACCGCGAGCCCCACGACCATCGCCAGCGTCGTCATCAGCTCGAAGTACAGGATCGCCTGCAGCCCGATCTTCCCCACCCCGACCGTGTCGTTCAGCTTGGCGATGCCGACGACCACGGTGACGAAGATGATCGGGGCAATGAGCATCTTGACCAGCTTGACGAAGCCGTCGCCCAGCGGCTGCAGCTGCACCGCGAAGTCCGGCACGAAGTGCCCGAGCAGCGCCCCCGCCACGACGGCGACCAGGACCTGCACGTAGAGGCCCTTCGGTCCGGTGGAGAGCTTCATGTCCGCGCTGGCCCCGAGATGGTGATCCCCGCTGCGTAGCCGCGCCCACCCGCCTTGAACAGGCCGAAAGCATGGTGCACTGCGGCACGCCCGGCGGCCTGCCCGGCACCGACGGCCTGCACGCCCCGGCCCGGTTGCACCGCGCCCCGCCCCGTGCCCAACTCGGCGCCTTTTCCGCAGGAAGCGCACGCATGACGACAGCCCTGGCCTACCTCGCCTGGACCCTGGTGCTCGCGGTGGTGCAGGTCACCGTCGCCTCGGCCGCGAAGCGCCGCCAGGACAGCATGGCCTGGGCGTCCGGCAACCGCGACGACCCGCCCCCGCAGTACACCGGCCTCGCCGCACGCATGACCCGCGCCCAGGCCAACCTCTACGAGATCCTGCCCCTGTTCATCGGCGCGGTCCTGCTCGCCCACGCCTCCGACCGCGACGGCACCCTGACCGCCTGGGGCGCCGGCCTCTTCTTCTGGGCGCGCGTCGCCTACATCCCGGCCTACGCCTACGGGGTCGCCCCGCTGCGCACCGGCTGCTGGGCCGCCTCCGTGGTCGGCCTCGCCCTCGTCCTGATCAGCCTGGCGTAGCAAGGCAGGGTCGAGGCCCGCCTCGAGCTCCGCCAGGGCGAGCCGCCCTGGACCGGCCTTCCCTGGGCCAGGGGATCAAGGGGTCCGCGGACCCTTCGCGGGCCCGGGCAGGGCCAGGCCTTCCTTCACCACGCCGCCCGCACCACCGCCATCGCCCGCGCGAACACCGCGTCGGCGTCCATCTCCGTGGTGTCGATCACCACCGCGCCCTCGGCCGGCCGCAGCGGCGCCACCGCCCGCGCCGCATCGCGCGCATCCCGCGCC
>CAXSER010000369.1:0-3273 GCA_964236315.1 uncultured Acetobacteraceae bacterium
TTGAGGCTCTGCCTCAAACTCCGCCAAGGGCCGGGCCCTTGGATCGCCCTCTCTTAGGGAAGCCGGTCCAGGGGCGCTGCCCCTGGCGGGTCCAGGGCGGAGCCCGGCCTTGCTTGCCGGCCTCCCGCCCCCGTGCTGCCATGCCCCATGAGCCCCGCCGTCCGTTCCGACGTCCCCGCCCGCCTCGACCGCCTCGGCTGGAGCCGCTTCCACCTGCTCGTGGTCGCGGCGCTGGGCATCACCTGGGTGCTGGACGGCCTGGAGGTGACGATCGTCGGCTCCATCGGCCCGGTGCTGCAGGACCCTCGCACCCTGGCGCTCAGCGCGGCCGAGGTCGGCGGCTCCGCCTCCGCCTACGTTGCCGGCGCCGTGGCGGGCGCGCTTCTGTTCGGCTGGGCCACCGACCGCTACGGCCGAAAGCGCATCTTCAACGTCACCCTGCTGGTCTACCTCGCCGGCGTCATCGCCTCCGCATGCGCCTGGAACGCGCCGAGCTTCATGGCCTTCCGCGTGCTCACCGGCCTGGGCATCGGCGGCGAGTACGCCGCGATCAACTCCGCCATCGACGAGCTGATGCCCTCCAAGCTGCGCGGCCGGATCGACCTCGCGGTCAGCGGCTCGTACTGGATCGGGGCCGCCGCCGGCGCCGCGATCTCCCTGCCGCTGCTCGGCGGCCGCTGGGTCGGGCTCGACCTCGGCTGGCGGCTCGGCTTCGCGATCGGCGGCGTGCTCGGGCTCGGCGTGCTGCTGCTGCGCCGCTGGGTGCCCGAGAGCCCGCGCTGGCTGCTCACCCACGGCCGCGATCTCGAGGCCACCCGCACGCTCGACGACATCGAGGCGCGCGTCACCGCCTCGGGCGGCACCCTGCCGCCGGTGACCGGCGCGCCCCTGGAGATCCACCCGCAGGCGAGCTTCGGCCTCGGCCAGGTGTTCTCCGCCATGGTCGGGCCGTACCGGATGCGCTCGGTCCTGGCGCTGGTGCTGATGGTGGCGCAGGCGTTCCTGTTCAACGCGGTGTTCTTCACCTACGGCCTGGTGCTGGAGCACTTCTACGCCGTCCCCGACGACAGCATCGGCCTCTACGTCCTGCCGCTCGCCGCCGGCAGCTTCCTCGGCCCGCTGCTGCTCGGCCCGCTGTTCGACACGCTCGGCCGGCGCCGCATGATCACCGCGACCTACGCCGCCGCCGCGCTGCTGCTGGCCGTCACGGCGGTCCTGTTCGGGCGGGGGATGCTCGACGCGCGCACCCAGACCCTGGCCTGGACCGCGATCTTCTTCGTCGCCAGCGCCGCCGCCTCCTCGGCCTACCTCACGGCGAGCGAGATCTTCCCGCTCGAGACCCGCGCCCTGGCCATCGCCGTGTTCTACGCGCTCGGCACCGCGATCGGCGGCGTGGCGGCCCCCGTCGTGCTCGGCGCGCTGATCGGCAGCGGCAGCGCCTGGGCGGTCGCCGGCGGCTACCTGGTCGCGGCCGCGCTGATGGCCGTGGCGGCGGCGACGGAGGCGGCGATCGGCATCGACTCGGAGGGCAAGTCGCTGGAGGAGATCGCCCTGCCGCTGTCGGGGCGAGGCCAGCAAGGTTGAGGCCCCGCTTTCAGGAATGGGCCTCAAACTCCGCCAAGGGCCGGGCCCTTGGATCGCCTTCCCTGAGCGATGGGATCAAAGGGTCCCCGGACCCTTTGCGGGTTTGGGCGTGGCTGGCCAAAGGTTCCGATGGCCCCCCTGGGCCATCGGAATGGCCAGCGTAGGGAGGGCCCATGCCTGCCTGCTGTCCTGCGTGACCGGACCGTGAAACCGCGGCGCGCATCTTGCCGGACCGCGTGCCCCGGACCATAGTTGGTGTGAGGATTTCGGAGTCGTGCTGCGCCTGGCGGGCAGTCTCTCGTGAAGTGCCCCCAAGTGCCGTGCCGCTCCCGGACAGGAGCACGCGTTGCAAGACGGCGGTCTGCACTTTCCCGCGCTCGTGCTGAACGCGGATTTCCGGCCTCTCTCCTATTTTCCCCTTTCCACCTGGGCCTGGCAGGACGCCGTCAAGGCCGTCTTCCTCGACCGCGTCTCCGTGCTCAGCGAGTACGAGTTCGAGGTCCATTCGCCGTCGATGGCCATGCGCCTGCCCAGCGTGATCGCGCTCAAGGACTACATCCCCGCCGCGCGCCGCCCCGCCTTCACCCGCTTCAACGTGTTCCTGCGCGACGCCTTCGCCTGCCAGTACTGCGGCGAGCGCCTGCCCACCCACGACCTGACCTTCGACCACGTGATCCCGCGCAGCCGGGGCGGGCGCACCACCTGGGAGAACGTCGTCACCGCCTGCGGCGACTGCAACCTGGTCAAGGGCTCGAAGCTGCCGCGCGAGTGCCACATGCACCCGCGCCAGACCCCGCTGCAGCCTTCCACCTGGGAGCTGCAGGAGAACGGCCGCGCCTTCCCGCCGAACTACCTGCACGAGAGCTGGCGCGACTACCTGTACTGGGACAGCGAGCTGGAGAGCTGAGGCAAGGCCAGGGGCTCTGCCCCTGGACCCCGCCAAAGGCTCGCCTTTGGAAACCTCGACCCGAACCGGCGGCACGACCCGCCTTCCCCCTGTGTGTGCCGGTCCAGGGCGGCTCGCCCTGGCGGGTCCAGGGCAGAGCCCTGGCCTTGCCTTCCTTCACGCCACCAGCCGCAGCCTCGCCCGACGCGGCAGCTCCAGCGGCAGCTCCGGCTCCCGTGCCGCCGCCGGCACCGGCTCGACCTCCGCCGCCGGCAGCGCCTCGCCGAGGTGGTGGGCCGCGAGGCTGCGCGCGACGTAGTCCAGCGGCGAGGTGGCGAAATCCACCGCCGCGTCGCCCTCGACCGCGCCGGCCGGCCCGAACTGGGTGCCCGCGAACGCCTCCACGAAGGCGGCGAGCGGCACGCCGTGCTGCAGCCCGAGGCTGACCGCCTGGTTGAGCCCGTCCATCAGCCCGCGCGCCAGGGCGGATTCGCGCGGCAGGCTGACCTCGATCTCGCCGACGCCGCCGTCGGCGAACTCGCCGGTGCGCAGGAACAGCCGGTGGCCGCCGAGCGTGGCCTTCTGCACCGAGCCGCTGTGGCGCGCCGGCATCTGGCGGCGCCGCGACGAGCCGGGCAGGGGGCTCGCCACCGTCGCGGGCCGTGCCGGCATGCGCGGCAGGAACGGCGCCACGGCATCGTGCATGGCCGCGTGCGCCGCCACGTCGGCCGGGGTGAGCAGGGTGTCGCCGCGCAGCACCAGCGCCAGCGCCGCCTCGGGCGAGAGCGCGCGGGCCGCGAGCC
>CAXSER010000370.1:0-3242 GCA_964236315.1 uncultured Acetobacteraceae bacterium
GCCGAGCGGGCGCGGGGCGAGGGGGGCTGCGGAGCCGGGGGCGCGGGGGCCGGGAGCGGACCAGGCGCCGCCGTCGGCCGCGTCGCCGGCGAGGCCTGCGGCAGTGAGCGTGTCCAGGCGGGCGCCCCTGCCCTGCCCCGCGGCGCGGTCGGTCAGGCCCATGACGTGGTCTCCGCGACGGGGGTGGGCATCACAGCGGCGGGGCGGCGGTGCAGGCCGCATTCCTTGCGGGACTCGTCCTCCCACCACCAGCGGCCGGCGCGCTCCGGCTCGCCGGGCTCGACGGCGCGGGTGCACGGCGCGCAGCCGATCGAGAGGAAGCCGCGGGCGTGCAGAGCGTTGACGGGGACGCGGTTGACGGCGGCGTAGCGCACGGCGTCCTCGCGCGACCAGTCGGCCAGGGGGGAGGCCTTGGCCACGGCGAACTGCGCGTCCCAGGTGGCGAAGGGCGTGGCCTCGCGGGCGGCGGACTGGTCGGCGCGCAGGCCGGTGATCCACAGCGCGGCGCCGGACAGGGCGCGGTGCAGGGGGGCGACCTTGCGCACGCCGCAGCAGGCACGCCGCGCGTCGAGCGAGTCGCGGAAGCCCTCGACGCCCTGGGTGGCGACCAGCTGCTCCACCGTCGCGGTGTCGGGGGCGAAGGACGCCACGCGCAGGGCGTAGCGGCGCTCGGTGGCGGCCCAGGTGTCGAGCGTCTCGGTGAACAGGCGGCCGGTGTCGAGGGTGGCGATCTCGATGCGGCGGTTCTCGCGCGCGAACTCGGGGAGAGCCATGGCGGCGGCGGCGGCGTGGGTCAGGACCTGGTCCTCCAGGCCGAAGCTCGTGGTCAGGACGACGCGGCCGGGGGCGGCACGGAGCAGGGCGGCCAGGCGCGCGGGCAGGTCCGGGGCGGCGCGGAGGGCGGCGTCGAGATCAGCGCAGAGCTGGCGTGGATTGTCGGGGGGCATAGAGGTTCTCCGCTCTCGGGGAGTGATATACGGAGAGTCACGCGGGAGGCAATGCAGGGCGGGGGTGCGCGGGAAGCAAGGCCGGGGGCTCTGCCTCTGGACTCCGCCGAAGGCTCGCCTCCGGAATCCTGGGCTCAAGCAAGGCCGGTCCAGGGCGGCTCGCCCTGGCGGGTCCGGGCGTAGCTGGCCGAAGGTTCCGACGACTCGCCTGGGCCATTGGAATGGCCAGCGGAGGGGGAGCCCGACCTTGCTTCCTTCGTTGTTCCCGGGTCTGACAGGGGCGGGTTTCGTGGGGGGATTTCGTGGCAGCTCTGGCGCCCTGGATCGTGCTGGCGGCGTTCTGCGCGCTGACCTGGTGGGTGACGCCGCGCGAGGTCAGCGCGCCGCAGTTCTTCGACGGGCGCACCCGCGAGGGCCAGCCGCCCGGGGTGCTGATGGTGGCGATGAGTGCGGCCATCACCTGGGTGTTCGCCAAGTCGATCGCCAACGCGTCGGACCTGGCCTACGGCTACGGGCTGAGCGGGGGGGTCGGCTACGCGCTGTACTACCTGAGCTTCGTGGTCGCGGGGGTGGCGATCTACCTGATCCGGCGGGACGGGCGGTACAGGTCGCTGTCGCACCTGCTGGCGGTGAAGTACGGCGACGCGTGCGCGCGGCTGTTCCTGCTGCTGGTGATGTTCCGGCTGCTCAACGAGATCTGGTCGAACACCAAGGTCATGTCGCTGTACTTCGGGGCGGAGGGCAGCGGGGGGTACTGGCTGGCGGTGGTGCTGGTGACGCTGTTCACGGTGGCGTACGCGTGGCGGGGGGGCATGCGCGCCAGCCTGACCACGGACAGGGTGCACATCGTGCTGGCGTTCGCGCTGCTCGCCGTGGTGCTCGGCGTGCTGTTCCCCGGGCTGCAGGCGCGCGGGCTGCCGGTGGTGGCGGAGGCGACGCGGGCGGGGGGCGTGACGTTCTGCCTGCTGGCGCTGGTGCAGGTGCTTTCGTATCCGTTCCACGATCCGGTGCTGACGGACCGCGGGTTCCTCAACCGCCCGGGACAGGCGCTGCGCGCGTTCCTGCTGGCGGCGGTGCTGAGCGGGTCGTTCATCTTCCTGTTCAGCCTGATCGGGCTGTACGGGCTGAGCTTCGGGCTCGGCAAGCCGGCGAGCGTGACGGTGCCCACCTCGTTCGGGCTGCCGATGCTGCTGCTGTTCAACGCGATCATGCTGAGCACCGGCGGCTCGACCATCGACTCCACGCTCACCAGCGTCAGCAAGCTCGCCGCGCGCGACTGGAACGGCGATCCGCTCGACGCCTCGGCGCGCGACGTGCGCACCGGGCGGGTCGCGCTGGTGGCGGTCGCGGTGGTGGGGAACCTGCCGCTGCTCAGCCTCTACGGGGGCGAGCGGGTGGGTCCGGCGATCATCGCGGCGACCACCATCAGCGGCACCATGGTCATGGGGCTGGCGCCGATCTTCCTGCTGTGCTGGGTGCGGCGCGCGGGGGCGGCGAGCTTCCACCTGGCGTTCTGGCCAGGGGTCGCGCTGGGGGTCACGCGGGCGGTGGAGACGTTCAGCCATTCGCACGTGCTGCCGGCGGGGCTGGCGCTGGGGAGCGGGCCGTTCGCGCTGGACCTGGGGGTCAATGCGTGGGGGGTCCTGGTGTGCACTCTGGGGTTCCTGGCGGGGGCGGTGGTCGTGCCGAGGAAGGAAGGTTGAGGCTCTGCCTCAAACTCCGCCAAGGGCCGGGCCCTTGGATCGCCTTCCTGAAGTCAAGGGATCAAAGGGTCCTCGGACCCTTTGCGGGTCTGGGCAGAGCCCAGGCTTTCTTCCCTTGAGCGGCGCGGTGCTGCTGTTCGGCGGCTGCTACTCGAACCTGCAGGCGACGCGGGCGCTGCTCGGCGAGGCGCGGCGGCTGGGGTTTCCGCCGGAGCGCGTGGTGTGCACGGGCGACGTGGTGGCGTACGGCGCGGACCCGGCGGCGACGGTGGCGCTGGTGCGCGCGGCCGGGGTCGTCGTGGTGATGGGCAACTGCGAGGAGCAGCTCGGCGCGGGCGAGGCGGACTGCGGCTGCGGCTTCGAGGCGGGCAGCGCGTGCGACACGCTGTCGGCGGCGTGGTTCCGGCACGCGGACGCGGCGCTCGGGGAGGACGCGCGGGCGTGGATGCGGGGGCTGCCGCGGCGGGTGGATCTCGTGGTGGGGGGCGTGCGGCTCGCGGTGGTGCACGGGACGCCGGAGCGGATCAACGCGGTCGTGTTCCCGGGGAGCCCGGCGGCGGGGTTCGAGCGGGAGGTGGCGGGCTCGGGGGCG
>CAXSER010000371.1:0-3239 GCA_964236315.1 uncultured Acetobacteraceae bacterium
GGGTGGCCTCGCGCAGGGTGGTGGCCAGGGCGAGCATCAGGCCGGCGGCGAGCGCGGGGCGGGGGCCGGGGCGGGCGGCGAGCAGGAGGGCGGCGCCGGCGGCGAGTGCTGCGTAGAGGGCGTCGGTGAGGATGCAGAGCGCGACGACGACGCCGAAGCCGATCGAGGGGAGGAGGGCGGCGGCGAGGGCGTGGGTGGGGGAGGCGCCGAGGTGGCGGGCGGTGCGGGCGGTGGCGGCGG
This sequence comes from uncultured Acetobacteraceae bacterium, assembly GCA_964236315.1. GTDB lineage: Bacteria > Pseudomonadota > Alphaproteobacteria > Acetobacterales > Acetobacteraceae > CAXSEF01. The sequence goes on from CAXSER010000371.1 coordinate 241, forward strand.
AGAGGGTGGAGAGGGCGGCGATCTGGAGCAGGACGGTGGCGAGGCGCCAGTGGGGGGTGAGGGTCTGCAGCGCGGCGAGGAGGGCGGGGTAGCCGCCCATGCGGAACAGGGTGATGGGGGCGGGGGCCTCGCGCAGGAGGGCCTGGCCGGTGGGCAGGGCGTGGTGGAGCTGGGCGGCGTAGGCGATGTAGCCGGGGGAGTCGGGGGTCTCGATGACACCGAAGGTGGCGAGGGCCGCGAGGGCGGGGAGGGCGGCGAGGGCGGCGGTGGCGGGGAGGGAGAGGCGGGGGGGCATGGCGTGTTGGTAGGGGCGGGGGCGGGGCGTGCCAAGCGGGGCGTGGCTTGCCGCGCGGGCGGGGCGGCGGCACGCTGGGGGCGGTGTCGGGCGAGCGGGAGGCGGTCGGCGATGGGATCGGAGCGGTTGGCCGGGGGGGCAGCGCGGCGGTCGGGGTGGGCCTGGTTCGTGATCCTGCCGCTCTGGGGCGGTCTCATGGTGGCGTGGCTCGGGCCGCCGGTCCTATCGTCTCGCTGGTCCTGCTTCTGATGTATCAGGTCGGCGGGCTGTCGCTCGCGTTCTTCCACGCCGAAAACAGGTTGAATGACTGGGGCTTCCTGCTGGTGCTTGTCCCGTCATTCATGAATACCATGCCGGATGTTCTGCCCTCCCGGACGGCCCGTCCGTCCGGGGTGGCGGACCCCGACGAGGCGGGGGGTCGCGAGGCGCTCCGGGTGGGCTACCTGGTGCTGCTGGTGCTGGGCCTGGTCGCCGCGGGGGCTGGCACTCGCTGGCCGCTGCTTGCGGGGCAGGCCTGGCCGGCGGTCCTGGTGGCGAGCCTGCTGGCGTCGCAGGTCCGGCTGGTGACGCTGGCGCGGTCGGTGGACGGCGTGGCCTGAGCGGCTGGCACGGCCGGCTCCGTCCGTGAGGCCGGTCCGGGGCAGCTGGTGCCGACTGCGGGCGGATCACGGGATGCCGGCGGGGGCGGAGCGTGCCAGGCGGGGTGGTGGCCCTGCGCGGGCTGGCCGGCTTGCCTGAGGGCTGCGGTGGCCGCAGGCTGCCCGGCGGGTCTGGACCTGCGGGGATGGCGATGGGGTCGGAGCGTCCGGTGGGGACTGCGGGGGCGGGGCTGCGATCCGGACGGTTCGCGGTGCCGGACCGGTTCCTCTGGCTCGTGTTCGTGGTGGCGTGCCTCGGGCTGCCCGCGCTGAGCCTGTGGCTTCTGCACGGGTGGGTCCAGCGCAGGCTCGATCCGCCCACCGACCTCCTCTTCCCCTTGAGCGGAATGCCGGGCGCCCTGATCGGCGCGCTGGTGGTCGGTGCCGTCGCATGGGCCCGGCCGAGCCTGGATCCGGAGCAGCGTCGGCGTGCGGCAGAGGCGGCAGAGCCGGGACGCCGCAGGTACCGGGTCTGGCTGATCGTCCTGCTGAGCGTGATGGAGTTGCGGGAGCTTGTCTTCCTGGTGGCTGACGCCGCCAGCCCGTCGCCGGTCGTCCAGGACTGGAGCTTCGTCGTCACCTTCTCCACGGTGGCCACGTGCTGCCTGCCGGATGTGCTGCCGTCGCGGGCGGGCCTGTCGCCAGGGACGATGCACTTCGATCAGGCGGAGCGGTGCGAGGCGGTCCGGGTGGGCTGGCTGGTGCTGGTGGTGCTGGGCGTGGTTGCGGCGGGGGCTGGCATTCGCTGGCCGTTTGTCGCGGGGCAGGCCTGGCCGGGGGTGCTGCTGGCGAGCCTGCTGGCGGCGGAGATCAGGATGGCGACGCTGCCGAGGCAGGTGGCGGACGAGGCGGCCTGATCCGGACGACGCGGCGCGGGGGTGTGCGCCGGTCCAGGGCGGCTCGCCCTGGCGGGTCCAGGGCAGGGCCCTGGCCTTGCTTGCCCCCCAGGTCGCGCGCCGGCAGAGTGGCGTGCAGGACAGGCAGGCGCAGGAGGGTCGGCGATGGCATCGGACCCCTCTGTCGAGCGCGAGGACGCAGGACACGGGTTCTGGTGGCATGCCGCCCTGGGCGGTGTCGGGATCACCGCGCCGAGCTGTCTGGGCATGTGGCTTCTGCAGGGGTGGGTCGAGCGCAGCTTCGGTGTTTCCGGAGACCTTGCCGGGCTCATGGCCGGCATGCCCGGGGGCGTGCTCGGCATCCTGGCGATCCGGGCGGTCCTGGGGACGCGGCCGGGCGCGGACCCGGAGCAGCGACGGCGCGAGGCGGGGGCGGAGGCGGCGGGGCACCGACAGTTCCGGCGCTGGGTGACCGTCTTCCTGGGGCTGCTGCTGTTCCAGCAGCTTGGTGCCCTGGTGATCGCATCGCTCGGTGGATCGCGAGGGGGCGGTGACCGGCTTTCGGCCGTGCTGGCCGTCCTGATGGCCGTGACCAGCGTGCAGGAGTTCCTGCCGTCGCGTGCGGGCACGCCGCCCGGGCGGGTGGAGGCCGACCAGGCGGAGCGGTGCGAGGCGCTCCGGGTGGGCTACCTGGCGCTGGTGGCGCTGGGTTCGGGGGCGGCGGTGGCTGAGGCGCGCTGGCCGTGGGTCGCGGGGCAGGCCTGGTCATCCGCGTTGCTGGCGAGCGTGCTTGCGTCGCATGTCCGGATGGCGATGTTCAGGGCGCGGACTGCGCGGCGGGCGGGCGGGGCGGCCTGATCGACCGAGGCGTCGGCTTTCCTCCACAAGGCCGGTCCAGGGCGGCTCGCCCTGGCGGGTCCAGGGCAGAGCCCTGGCCTTGCCTGGCTGCGACCTTGCGCTGCCGTGCCGACTCGGCCATATCCCGCGCGCCGGCGTGCGCGCCGGTAATTCGCACGCGGGGCGACTTTCCCGGGCCGTTGGGTCCGGGTCCGGTGCCGCTCGACCGAGGTCGGCGGCCATGGCTCCGCGGAGGTTCAACCGGACGTACAGGAAAGGCGACGCCGATGGCGATCCCTGAATACACCCTCCGCCAGCTTCTCGAGGCCGGCGTGCATTTCGGCCACCACACGCGGCGCTGGAACCCGCGCATGGGGCCGTACATCTTCGGCA
>CAXSER010000372.1:0-3233 GCA_964236315.1 uncultured Acetobacteraceae bacterium
GCGGCGGCGGCGCGGTGCCGGGCGGCGGTGCTGGTCGGCGAGGACGCGACGGGGGCGCTGGGGGCGCTGCCGGCGGGGATGGCGGTGCTGCGGGCGCGGCTGGTGCCGGTGGGGGGCGAGGGGCTGGCGGGGCGGCGGGTGTTCGCGTTCGCGGGGATCGCGCGGCCGTCGAAGTTTTACGCGACCCTGGCGGAGGCGGGGGCGGTGGTCGCGGGGACGCGCGACTTCGGCGACCACCACCGGTTCCGGGCGGGGGAGCTGGCGGGCGTGCTGGCGGAGGCGGCGCGGCTCGGGGCGGTCGCGGTCACCACGGCCAAGGACGCGGTGCGGCTGCCGGCGGACGTGCGGGCGAGGGTGGAGGTGCTCGGGGTGGGGCTGGCGTGGGAGGACGAGGGGGCGGTGGAGGGGCTGCTGGACGCTGTGCTGGGCGAGGCGGCGGGGCGGGGCTAGGCGGCCAGGGCATGCGGGGCGTGGGCCAGGCTCCGGCTCATGGGTCGCGCGGGCGTTCACGGCATCGAAACCGGTGGCGTCCATGCTGCAGGGATTGTCTGCGAGGGGGTGCGGCGTGCGGGGACGCGGGCAGTGCGTGGCGTGGCGTCGGACCGGCCGGCACTGGGCGCCGCGGGAGCGCAGGACGGCGCGGCTCTGCGCGGTGCTGGCCGGGGTGTGCGTCGTGTTCGCGATCGGCGCCGTCGAGGCGAACGTCGTGGCGGCCGATGCCGTCCCGTTCGCGGATTTCTTCGGGCTCTGGTCGTACGCCAGGATCGTGCTGCTCCACCCGGCCGAGCGGCTGTACGACGCCGGGTGGCTGCACCAGGCGCAGGTGGCCCTGGGGATGCGGCCGGGCGACGAGATGCCGTTCCCCTACCCGCCGACCTTCCTGCTCCTGTTCTGGCCGGTCGGGCTGCTGCCGTTCGGCGCGGCCTGCGTCGCCTGGATCGGCGGCTCCCTCTGCCTGTGCCTGGTCGCGACCTGCACCGGGGCGCGAGGCAGGGCGTGGGGGGTGGCGGCCACTCTGCTCGCGCCGTCCAGCGCGGCCTGCGTGGTGGTCGGGCAGAGCGGGTTCCTGCTCGCGGCGCTGCTGGTCGGCGGGCTGCGGCTGCTGGGACGTCGACCGGTGCTGGCCGGCGTGCTGTTCGGGCTGCTGACCTACAAGCCGCAGTTCGGGCTGCTGCTGCCGGTCGCCCTGGTCGCGGCGAGGCGGTGGCGGTGCCTCGCCGCGGCGTGCGCCACCACCGCGGCGCTGCTGGTCCTGGACACGGCGGCCTTCGGCCGCGGGATCTGGGGGGCCTGGTGGCGGTCGATGCCCGGCTACACCGCGATGTTCGACAGCGCGACCGCGGGCAACAGGACCATCCCGACCGTGCTGAGCAATGCCCAGGCGCTCGGCCTGTCGCACGGCGTGGCGCAGGGGGTGCAGGCGGCGGCGGCGCTGCTGGCCGCGGCGGCCGTGTGGGCGGCGTGGCGGCGTCCGGGACCGTTCGCGATCCCGGCGCTGGTGGCCGCGACCTGCCTCGCGACCCCGCACGCCTTCCTCTACGACCTGCCGATGCTGTCGGCGGCGGCGATCCTGTTCGCGGGCGGCAGGCTGCGGGCGACGGGTTCGCTGGCGCCGGCGGAGGTCGCGGCGGTGGCCGCCGTGCTCGCGATGCCGGCCGTGGTGACGATGCTGGCCTCGCCCGTCCCGGTCAGCACGCTGACGATCGGGTTCTTCCTCGGAGTCGCCGTGGCCGCCGACCGGGGGGTGACGGCTGCGGGCCGGCTGGCAGGGGAGGCGCCGGCCCGGCCCGGCCGGGTTCCGGCGGGACTGGGCACCGCGGCGGGACTGGGCACCGCGGCGGGACTGGGCGCCGCAGGCGTTCACTCGACCTAAACCGGTCCCGGCGTACGCTGCGACGATCGTTTCCAGGGGGTGGCGTCGTGCAGGAACGTGAGCGGGACGCGACATCCGTCCGGCGCCGCTGGCGCTGGCAGCCGTGGGACCGCGGGAGCGTGTGGGTCTGCGCGGTGCTGATCGCGGCGTCCGCCACCTTCGCGATCGAGGCGGTCCGGACGGACATCGAGGGGTATGGCGCCCTGCCCTACACGGATTTCTTCGGGATATGGTCGTATGCCAGGCTGGAGCTGCACCACCCGGCCGTGCGGCTCTACGACCCGGGGTGGCTCCACCAGGCGCAGCTGGCGCTGGGGATGTCTCCCGTCGTGCAGATGCCCTTCCCGTATCCGCCGACCATCCTGCTCCTGCTCTGGCCGATCGGCCTGCTGCCGTTCCGGGTGGCCTACGCCGTCTGGGCCGGCGGGTCGCTGTGCCTGTGCCTGCTCGCGACCTGCCGCGGCGGGCGCGGCGCGGCGGGGTCGGTGGCGGCCACTCTGCTCGCGCCGACCACCGCCGTCTGCGTGGTCGCAGGGCAGGGCGGGTTCCTGCTCGCGGCGCTGCTGGTCGGCGGGCTGCGGCTGCTGGAGCGCCGGCCGCTGCTGGCCGGGGTGCTGTTCGGTCTGCTGACCTGCAAGCCGCAGTTCGGGCTGCTGCTGCCGGTTGCCCTGGTGGCGGCGGGGCGGTGGCGGTGCATCACCGCCGCCTGCGCAACCACCGCCATGCTGCTGGTCGTGGACACCGTGGTGTTCGGCCGCGCGATCTGGGGGGTGTGGTGGCGCTCGCTGCCGGCCTATGCCGAGCTGTTCGACCGGGCTACCGCGGAGAACCGGACGATCCCGACCGTGCTGGGCAATGTCCAGGCGCTTGGCCTGTCGCACGGCGCGGCGCAGGGGGTGCAGGCGGTGGCAGCGGTGCTGGCGGCGGTGGCGGTCGGGTGCGCGTGGCGCCGCCCCGGACCGTTCGCGGTGCCGGTGCTGCTGGCCGCGACCTGCCTGGCGACCCCGCACGCCTTCCTCTACGACCTGCCGATCCTGTCGGCGGCGGCGATCCTGTTCGCGCGCTACCGGCTGGGGACGGAAGGGTCGCTGCCGCTGCACGAGGCCGTGGTGCTGGCCGGCGTGCTGGCGATGCCGGCCGTGGTGGTGGTGCTGGGGCCGGTGGTGCCGCTCAGCACGCTGGCGATCGGGCTGTTCCTTGGCGTCGTGGTGGCGGCGGGGAGGCTTCGTGAGCCTGCCGGGAAGCAAGGCCGGGCTCTGCCCGGACCCGCCAGGGCGACCCGCCCCCGACTGGCATGACTCAAGGGAAGCCGGTCCAGGGGGGCTCCCCCTGGCGGAGTTTGAGGCAGAGCCTCAACCTT
>CAXSER010000373.1:0-3219 GCA_964236315.1 uncultured Acetobacteraceae bacterium
GCTGCACCGAACGGCCGAGCAGGTCCGTGCGACACCACCAAGGCACGCCTCATCGCTGAGCGCGCCAAGGAGGTCTCACAACCAGACAAGCTGGGCAGAGCCCAGCCTTGCTTTGCCTGCGGGTCAACACGCGAGGCCGTCGGTATCGCACCGCCAGGTCACGGCCTGGATGGCCCGGTAGCGTCCGCGATGTCCCACCCGCCCCCCAGGGCCCGGTACAGCGCCACCAGATCCGTCGCAATCTGGGTGTCGCTGGTGGCGAGGTCGTTCTCGCTCTGCAGCAGCTGCGACTGGGCCGAGTTGACGTTGAGGAAGTCGACCACGCCCTGCGCGTAGCGCTGCCGGGCGACCTGGAGCGCCGTGTCGTTCTGGGCGGCGGCGCCGGCGACCAGCGAGCGCCGGCGCTGCGCCTCCGCGTAGGCGGTCAGCGCGTTATCCACCTCCTGCCAGGCCTGCAGCAGCGCCCTGCGGAAGCCGATCGCCGCCTCGCGCTGCTGCGACTGGCGCAGGCGCAGCGTGCCGCGCAGCCGCCCGCCCTCAAACAGCGGGATGGTCACGGTGGGGCCGATCTGGAACTCGCGCGAGTAGAGGCTGAAGGCGTCCTTGAACCGCAGCCCCTGCAGCCCGTAGGTCCCCATCAGCGTGACGTCGGGGTAGAAATCGGCGACGGCTGCGCCGGTCTGCGCGGTGGCGGCGTGCAGCCGTGCCTCTGCCTGCCGCACGTCCGGGCGGCGTCGCACCAGGGTCGCGGGCAGGCCGATCGGCACCACTGGCGGCACGGCGGGCTGGGCGGCCGGCGGGCGCAGCTCGGCGTCCAGCGCGCGCGGCGCCTCGCCCAGCAGCAGGCCGATCGCGTTGATCAGCGCGGCTTCCTGGGTGCGCAGCGGCGACAGGGTGGCGGCGATGGTGAGCTGCTGGGCGCGGGCCTGGGCCATGTCGAGCGTGGTGGCGACGCCGTCGGCGAAGCGCCGCTCCACCAGCGCGGTATCCTGGCGTGCCAGCGCCAGGTTGCGCTCGGCGATGGCCTGCTCGGCCTCCACGCCGCGCAGCTGCAGGTAGTCCTGCGCCAGCTCGGCGATGGCGGAGAGTGCTATGGCGCGCCGGTCCTCGATGGCCACCTGGGTGTCGGCGTTTGCCGCCTCGACGCTGCGGCGTACCCTGCCGAACAGGTCCAGCTCCCACGACGAGCTGAGGCCGTTCTGGAACACGTCGAACTCGAGCGGCGCGCCCGGCGCTGGCACGACGAGCGCCACCGGGTCCCCGGTCGGGCTGAGCCGGGTGCGCATGTACGAGGATTGCGCGCTGATCTGCGGCAGCCCCTGGGAGGCCGCCACCTCGCGCTGCGCCCGGCCCTGCAGGATGCGCTCGGCGGCCGCCTGCAGGTCCAGGTTCTGCCGGGCGACCCGCGCCACCAGCGACGACAGCGTGGCGTCGGCGAAGCTGTCCCACCAGTGCGGGTCGACGGCCGCGGTGGTGGTGCTGCTGGCGACGTGCCCGGCCTGCGGCGGCCAGTCCGGCGGGGCGTCGGCGGCCGGAGGATGGAAGTCGGGGCCCACCGTGCAGCCCGCCAGTGCGACGATCCAGGCCAGCCGGCGACAGGGCGCGTGCCTCAAGGCGGCAGTCCCGGTGCGGGCGGCGTCGAGGCGGCCGGTGCCGTGGCCGGGGATGCCGTCAGGCGCGACGTGGTGGCGCGCTGCCGGGCGGCGACGTCGGCCAGCCCGGTGTCGATGGTAGTCTCGACCGAGAAGCCGAGGCGCAGCAGCCTGGCCTCGTTCTGCCCGGGCGAGACCAGGATCTTGACCGGCAGGCGCTGCACGATCTTGGTGAAGTTGCCGGTGGCGTTGTTGGGCTGGATGGCGCCGAACGCCGCCCCCGAGGCCGGCGGCACGCTGCCCACCACGCCGTCGAGATACAGGTCGTAGGCGTCGACGTGGATGCGGACGTGCTGGCCGGGCAGCACGTGGCGCAGCGCCTCCTCGCGGTAGTTCGCCTCGATGTAGATGCGGTCCAGCGGGACCACGACCATGAGCGAGGCGCCCGGGGCCACGTAGTTGCCGACCTGCACGCTCCGCTGGCCCACCATGCCGTCGAGCGGCGCCAGCAGCCGGGTGTAGCCGAGGTTGAGCCTGGCCTGCTCGACCTGCGCCTCGTCGGCCTTGACGGTGGCCGCCGCCGCCGCGCGCTGCGCCTCCAGGATCGGGAGCTGCCGCCTGGCCGCGTCGGTGGACGAGCGCGCCTGGTCCACGGCGGCGCGGGCCTGCTGCAACTGCTCGTCCGCCTGCTGGCGCTCCTGGACCGTGCCGGCGCCGGTGGCGGCGAGGTCGCGGTAGCGCCTCTGGTTGGCCTGGGCCAGGGCGAGCTGCGCCGCGGCCGAGGGGTTCTGCGTCTGCGACTGGTCCACCACGGCGGGCTGGCGCGCGATGGCGGCGCGGGCGTCGGCGAGCTGCGCCTGGTCGCGCTCCAGCATTGCCTCGGCGGTGGCGAGCGAGGCGCGGAAGTCGCGGTCGTCGATCGTGGCCAGCAGCTGGCCGGCCTGGACCGGCTGGTTGTCGTCCACGTCCACGGACGCGATCTGCCCGGAGATGCGCGGGGCGACGGTCGCGTAGTGCGCGGTGACGTAGGCGTCGTCGGTCCACACGTCCGGCGCGGGCGCGAAGATGATCGCCAGCACGACGGCGACAAATCCCAGCACGACCACGCCGCCCGCGATCCACGGCCAGACCGGTCCGCGCCGGGGCGGCGGCCCGTCGTCCTTCCGGTCCGCCTTGCCGTCCTTCGGCTTGTCCTTGCCGTCGTCCGACCGCGCCTGGCTGTCCTTGCCGGCGTTGTCGTCGTGGGGCGTGTCTTCCTTGTCGTGCATTGGCGGCTCTAGTGCTGCTGCTGGGCGATGATGCGGGGCGGGTAGGTTCGCACCGGCAGCACCAGCAGCACGATGATCAGCGACGTGGCGATGCAGGCGATGATCAGGAAGGCGTCGCTGAACGTCAGCACCGTGGCCTGCGCCTGCACCGCGCTGCGGAAGGCGGCGATGCTCGCCGGGTCGTGCGGCTGCAGGACGTTGAACGTGCCGTGCCCGGACTGGTCGACGATGCGGCTATGGTGCAGCGCCCCCCGCCAGCGCAGAATCAGCTGCAACAGCCAGACGCCGACCGGCTCCGCCACCGCGCGCATGGTGTTGACCAGCGTGGAGGCGAACGGCCCGTCCGCCGGGTCCGTGAT
>CAXSER010000374.1:0-3217 GCA_964236315.1 uncultured Acetobacteraceae bacterium
GGCGCTGCCGCCCGCGCGCCTGTGCACCGGCATCGCCGAGCTGGACCGCGTGCTCGGCGGCGGCCTGGTCGCGGCCTCGGCGATCCTGGTCGGCGGCGACCCCGGCATCGGCAAGTCCACCCTGCTGCTGCAGGCCGCCGCCGCCCTGTCGCGCGCCGGCCCGCGCGTGCTCTACATCACCGGCGAGGAATCCGTGGACCAGGTGCGCATGCGCGCCTCGCGCCTCGGCCTCGCCGACGCGCCGATGCAGCTCGCCGCCGCGACGTCGGTGCGCGAGATCGCCGCCAGCCTGGAGGCCGAGCGCGACCTCGCGCTCGTGGTGATCGACTCGATCCAGACCATGTGGGTCGACAGCATCGAGAGCGCGCCCGGCACCGTGACCCAGGTGCGCTCCGCCGGCTTCGAGCTGATCCGCCTCGCCAAGACGCGCGGCTTCTCGCTGGTGCTGGTCGGCCACGTCACCAAGGACGGCTCGCTCGCCGGCCCGCGCGTGCTGGAGCACATGGTCGACGCCGTGCTGCACTTCGAGGGCGACCGCGGCCACCAGTTCCGCATCCTGCGCGGCGCGAAGAACCGCTTCGGCGCCACCGACGAGATCGGCGTCTTCGCCATGACCGAGCACGGCCTGTCCGAGGTCGCCAACCCCTCCGCGCTCTTCCTCGCCGAGCGCCGCGGCAACATCGCCGGCTCCGCGGTGTTCGCCGGCCTCGAAGGCACCCGCCCGATCCTGGTCGAGATCCAGGCCCTGCTCGCGCCCGCCAACGGCGCCAGCCCGCGCCGCAGCGTCGTGGGCTGGGACAGCAACCGTCTGGCCATGCTGATCGCCGTGCTCGACACCCGCTGCGGCCTCAAGGTCGGCGCCGGCGACGTCTACCTCAACATCGCCGGCGGCCTGCGCGTCGCGGAGCCCGGCGCCGACCTCGCCGTCGCCGCCGCCCTGGCCTCCGCCGCCACCGAGACCCCCACCCGCGCGGACGCCGTCTACTTCGGCGAGGTCGGCCTCTCCGGCGAGATCCGCCAGGTCGCCCAGGCGGAAGCCCGGCTCAAGGAGGCGGCCAAGCTCGGCTTCGCCGCCGCGGTCCTGCCCCGCCGTCCGTCGCGCGGGCGCGGGATCGCGGCGCCGGAAGGGCTCAGGCTCGACGAGGTCGGGCACCTGTCGGACCTCGTCGCCACGTTCACGGGCAAGGGCGGCTGAAGGAAGCAAGGCCGGGCTCTGCCCGGACCCGCCGGGGGCAGGCGCCCCCGGACCCGCGCGCATGAGGAAGAGGTCCTCCCCCCGGTTTCCAGGAAAGCCCTCGGCGGGGTCCCTGCTTTCGGGCCCGGGCAGCCCCCCCGGACCTTCACTTCCCGCGCACCTGGGCTGCCCGCGCCGCACGACTCCTGCTAGACAGTCCCACCACTGCACGCCGCCGAGGGTGAATGGACCAGGATTTCGCGACCGACGACACGCTCCCCCGCACCGCCGAGCCGTCGCGCGACCTGCGCCGCGTCGCCTCGCACCCCGACCACTGGTACCCCGTCGCCTGGTCGCGCGAGCTCAAGGCCGGTGCCGTCCTCGCCACCCGCTTCGGCGCCGACCCCATCGTCCTCGCCCGCCCCAAGGACGGCGGCCCCGTGTTCGCGCTGGAGGACCGCTGCGCCCACCGCCAGGTCCCGCTCAGCCAGGGCCTGCTGGAGGGCGACACGATCCGCTGCGGCTACCACGGCTGGGCGTACGGCTGCCACGGCCGCTGCGTCGACGTGCCCTACCTCGGCAAGGACAAGCTGCCCAACGGCGTGCGCTCCTACCCCGTGCACGAATCGGAGGGCCTGATCATGGTGTTCCCCGGCGACCCCGCGAAGGTGGCGAACGTGCCGCCGCCGCAGCTCGGCCGCGCCGCGGACCCCAAGTACAAGACCCGCCGCTTCGGCCGCCCGGTCGCGTGCCACTACAGCTTCATGCACGAGAACCTGATGGACATGAACCACCAGTTCCTGCACCGCAAGCAGATGGGCCAGATGGTGCCGCGCTTCCGCGGCAGACGGCAGGGCGAGGACTGGGTCGAGGCCAAGTACACCTTCGCCCGCACCGGCGGCAAGCAGCCCCTCGGCGAGGCCGCGATCTTCGGCCAGCGCCGCGGCCTGACCCACGATTCCGCCGACCGCGACATGATGACCATCCGCACCGAGTACCCGTACCAGACGCTGCGCATCGTCACCAGCGACGCGGAGAACCCGGTGATGGACCTGTGGATCGCCTACACCCCGCAGGACGCCCAGCAGAAAACCAACCGCGTGTTCGGCCTGCTCTCGATCCAGCGCCCGAAGATCCCCGGCCTGCTGGACGCCGCCTGGCCGCTGCTGGTGATCTTCACCGAGCGCATCTTCCGCGAGGACCGCGAGATCGTCGAGCAGGAGCAGGCCGCCCACGACGCCCAGGGCGGCGACTGGAACCAGGAGGTCTTCCCCGTGATCCGCGACCTGCGCAAGCTGCTCGCCGAACGCGGCGCCGAGACCATCGGAGCCTGAAGGAGGCAAGGCCGGGCTCTGCCCGGACCCGCCAAGGACCCGGGGTCCTTGGATCCCCTTCCCTTCAGGAAGCCGGTCCAGGGGCGGCTCGCCCCTGGCGGAGTCCAGAGGCAGCGCCTCTGGCCTTCCTCCGTGCGACCCAGACCTGTCACACAGGCCCTTGGCTTCGCAGGTGCGGTAGCCGATATAGCGGCCTTCCCGCACCGAGGCCCTGCCGCCGATGAACCTGGTGGACGTCGTCGTCCTCGCCATCCTGGCGCTGTCCGCGCTGGCCGGCCTCTCGCGCGGGCTGGTGCGCGAGGTGCTGGGCCTGGCCGCCTGGGCCGGCGCCGGCTACGCCGCGTTCCGCTACGGCCCCGACCTGCTGCCCGTGACCCACGGCTACATCGCCGACAGCTCCTTCGCGCAGGCCGCCACCTACATCGTCACCTTCGTCGCCGCCCTGACCGTGCTCTCCATCGCGGCCTCCGTGCTCGGCCGCATGGCCCGCGCGCCGGGGCTGGGCGGGCTGGACCGCTCGCTCGGCCTGGTGTTCGGCCTGGCGCGCGGCGCGCTGATCGTGGTGGCCGCCTACATCGTCGGCGGCTTCCTGCTGGCCCCGGAGTCCTGGCCGGCGAAGGTCCGCGAGGCGCGCAGCCTGCCCTTCGTCTACGAGGCCGCCGCCTGGGCCGTCGGCCGCACGCCGGGCCTATATGGGATGCGCGACGTG
>CAXSER010000375.1:0-3186 GCA_964236315.1 uncultured Acetobacteraceae bacterium
TGCGGGAGCGCGCCGGGGATCGCGGCCGCGATCGCGGGCGAGGCCGCGAGGAGCGCGGCCAGCAGGAGGAGGCGCGCGCGCACCGGGCTCACCGCAGCTGCGTCAGGGTCTGCAGCATGTCGTTGGACGCCGTGATGACCTTGCTGTTCATCTCGTAGGCGCGCTGGGCGGTGATCAGGCTGCTGATCTCGGTGACGACGTTGACGTTCGAGGTCTCGACGAAGCCCTGCATCGTGGTGCCGAAGCCGGGCGCGCCGGGCACGCCGGTGACCGCGTTGCCGGACGCGCCGCTCTGCAGGAACAGGTTGTCGCCCTGCGCGTCGAGGCCGGCCTCGTTGGGGAAGGTCGCGAGCTGGATCTGGCCGAGCGTGGTGGGCGTCGTGGAGCCGGCGATGGTGGCCTGCACCTGGCCGGCGCCGTTCACGGTGACCGCGGTCGCGTTGTTGGGCACGGTGATGCCGGGGGCGACGGGATAGCCGTCGGCGGTGACGATGGTGCCGTCGGGCGCCATGCCGAGCGTGCCGTCGCGGGTGTAGGCGGTGTCGCCGGAGGGCAGGGTGATCTGGAAGTAGCCGTGGCCCTGGATGGCGAGGTCGAGGCTGTTGCCGGTCTGCTGGATGTTGCCCTGCTCGGTGATGCGGTAGATCGCGGCGGTCTTGACGCCGAGGCCGACCTGGGCGCCCGAGGGGACGACCGTTCCGTTGTCCGAGCTGTTGGAGCCGACGCGGCGCAGGTTCTGGTACATCAGGTCCTGGAACTCGGCGCGGCGGCGCTTGAACCCGGTCGTGCTCATGTTGGCGATGTTGTTGGAGATGACCTCCACGTTGGTCTGCTGGGCCTGCATTCCGGTGGAAGCGATGTCGAGTGCACGCATGTCGGTCTCTCCTCGGTCGGGCGGTCAGGCGGGCGGGGCTGGGCGGAAGCGTGGGCGCGGCGGGTCAGCTCGTGCCGCTGCGGGTGATCTTGTCGATCGCACTCTGCTGGCGCTGTCCTTCAGATTCGATGAACTGCGTGGCGAACTGGAACTCGCGCTGCAGCGCCATCATCCGGGTCAGCTCGCCGGTCGCGGAGACGTTGCTGTCCTCGACGGCGCCCTGGACGATGCGCGGCTGGGTCACCGGCGTCGTGTCGCCCTGCGGGTCGAACAGGCGCGCGCCCTCTGCCTGCAGGCGGTTGGGGTCGCCGGGCGAGACGATCGCCACCGTGCCGATCTGGCCGTTCTCGCTGCTGATCGTGCCGTCGGCCGCGACCGTGATCTGCGTGTCGTTGGGCGAGACCTGCAGCGGCGAGCCGGAGGCGTCGAGCAGGGCGTTGCCCTCGGCGTCGGTGATGCTGCCGTCGGCGCCCATCTCGAAGTGGCCGGCGCGGGTGAGGCGGGTGCCGCGGGGTGTTGCCACGGTGAAGAAGCCGTCGCCGCCGATCGCGAGGTCGAGCGGGTTGCCGGTGTGGGTGAAGGCGCCCTGCGCCTGGTCGCGGTAGGTGGCGCGGTCCTGCACGTAGGCCAGCCTGCGGTCGCCGGCGGGGATGTCGGTGTTGGTCTGGCGGTTGAGCCAGTCGGCGAACACGGTGCGCTCGGCCTTGAAGCCGGGCGTGTTGACGTTGGCGAGGTTGTTGGCCGTGACGTCCAGCGCGGTCTGCTGCGCCACGAGTCGGGACAGTGCGATGTTGGTCGTGTTGTTCATGGCGTCCGCCGTTGTCGGTGGCATCGCCAGCGCAACCGGCGTGCCAGAGGCGAAAGCCCCGCGGAACGGGGACTTCGGCGGCGGCGGGGCGCCGGGGCGGGCCGGCAATTGCTGCCGGGTGGCGCGACGTGCCGGGTGCGCCCGGGTGCTAAACCGTTCGTTAACCATTTGCGGCAAGGATCGCCCCAACCCGCCAGGACGGCGGCGGCAGGACAGTCCCATGAGCGCAGCGAGCACGACCGACGTCCTGGCCGAGAAGCCCGCGAAGGGCGGCAAGAAGAAGCTGATGCTGATGGTGCTGGCGCCGCTGCTGCTGGGCGGGATCGGCGCGGGCGTGTGGTTCAGCGGCCTGCTCGGCGGCCACAAGGCGGAGCCCAAGGTGGAGCATGCGGAGGCGGCCAAGCCGATGGCGCCGGTGTTCGTCGAGCTGCCGGAGATCGTGGCCAACCTCAACGCCGGGCCCAAGCGCAACAGCTTCATCAAGCTCAAGGTCAAGCTGGAGGCGCACCGCGCGGAGGACGTGGCCGCGATCAACGCCGCGATGCCGCGCCTGCTCGACCTGTTCCAGACCTACCTGCGCGAGACGAGGCCCGAGGAGCTGCGCGGCTCCGCCAGCACCTACCGTCTGCGCGAGGAGCTGCTCAACCGCGCCGAGGATGCGGTGGCGCCCGGCCACGTCTCGGACGTGCTGTTCACCGACCTGCTGATCCAGTGACCTGCCGCTCCGGCGACGGGGCCGGAGCGTTTCGTGCCTGCAACGGAATCGCCGCAAGGCCAGGAGGCCCAGAATGGGTGGGATGCAGCTGATACTCGAGGTCGTGCTGCTCGGCCTGCTTGCGGCGACGCTGTTCCACGCCCTGCGGCTGGAGCGCGCGCTCGGCGTGCTCAAGCGCGACCGCGCGACGCTGGAGGCGCTGGTGGCCGGCTTCAACGAGAGCACGCGCCAGGCCGAGGGCGGCGTCGCCCGGCTGCGCGAGGCCGCGGACGGGGCGGGGCGCCAGATCGCGCGCCAGATCGAGGCGGCCGGCGCGCTGAAGGGCGACCTGGCGTTCCTCACCGAGCGCGGCGAGAAGCTCGCCGACCGGATGGATGTCCTGGTGCGCCACGGCAAGGTGATCACGGAGTCCGCGCGCGGCCGTGCGGCGATCGCCGAGCCGGCCGCCGAGGACAAGGTGATGACCCTGGCCGCGGGCTCGGAGCCCGATACGCGCATGCGCTCGCAGGCCGAGCGCGACCTGATGCGTGCCCTCAAGCTGGCAAGGTAGATCTGCCATGAAGCTGCGCGTTCCCCATCCCCGGCTCCTTCCGGTGACCATCACCGCGCTGGGCGCGCTCCTGGCCGTCAAGACGGTCGACCTGGTGCAGCTCGCGGCGGGATCGGCGGTCGTCGACACCTCCGTGGTGGCCGCGGCCCTGGCCGCCACCGCCGCGGCCGAGGCGACCCTGGCGCCGCCGGCGCACCCCGAGCCCTCCCGTCCGCCGGCCGCCGCCGAGGCGCACGGCG
>CAXSER010000376.1:0-3185 GCA_964236315.1 uncultured Acetobacteraceae bacterium
GGGGGGCGGGGGAGCGGGCGGGGCGGGGGGGCCGGGGGGGGGGGGCGGGGGGGCGCAGGACGGGGTGGCGCAGGGTGGGGCGGCGCAGGGCGGATACGGGTCGGTTCGAGCGGCGGCTTTCAGTCCCTGGTAACGATGGCGGACATAAGGTGTCCCGCAGGAGCGGGGCGAACATGTCTGTGCAGGAGGCGATCTGCGGCCGGCGCTTCGGCCGGCGATGGAGGCGGGGGCTGCCGCGCGCGCTGCTTCTCGGCCTGCTGCTGCTGTGCTCCTGGCTGCCGGCCGCCCGGGCGCAGTTCACCCGGTTCCAGAACATCACCGACGAGCAGGGGCTGGGCAACCAGGCCATCAGCGCCCTGGCGCAGGACCGCGACGGCTACATCCTGTTCGGCACAGAGGGCGGGCTGTACCGCTACGACGGCGTCAGCGGCACGCTGTACGAGGAGGGGCTGCCCTCGGCGGTGTGGGTGCAGCAGATCGTCGTCGACGCGGCCGGGCGGGTCTGGGTGGTCACGAACGACGGGCTCTACGTGCGCCTCGGCCGCGCGTTCAGCAGGGTCGAGGTCGGGGGGGCGCCGCTCCGGCTGAGGTCGCCGCACCTGCTCGCCGTCGGCGACTCCGGCGTCGTGCTCGACGTCGGCGGCGCGCTGCTGCATGCCGAGGTCGGGCAGGACGGCGTGGGCGCGTTCTCGCCGCTGCTGGACGCGGCGGCCCTGGAGGGCGTCCCCGGCCTGGCGGAGGCGCGGTTCGTGGTGCCGGACACGGGGGGCGCGCTGCTCGCCGGCTGCGGCCCCGCGCTGTGCCGCATCGAGGGCGGGCGGGTCACCGTGCTGGGCGAGGCGGACGGGCTGCCGGCGGATGCCTGGCAGGTGGCGCTCAGGGCCGCGGACGGCACGCTGTGGACCAGGAGCCTGGACCGGATCGCCTGGCGCAGGCCGGGGCAGGCCGAGTTCTCCGTCGCGCACATGCCCGCGCGCGGCGACGGGCAGGGCACGCTGGCGTCGGGGGAGCACACCACCTACGCGGCCAATCCCGAGATGCTGGACCTGGCGGACGACGGGCGCGGCGGCGCCCTGACGCAGAGCGCCAGCGGCATCGCCGACTGGGACGGCAAGGGCTGGCGGCTCTACCTGCACCATCCGGGCGGGCTGCCGCCGGACCGCATCGAGGCGATGATGTTCGACCGGGAGGGCTCGCTGTGGCTCGGCAGCTTCGGGACCGGGGCGTTCCGCAGCATCGGCCTGGACGAGTGGGAGCACTGGACCTCGAGCGACGGTCTGCCCAGCGACATCGTGTGGTCGATGACGCGGCTGCCGGACGGGCAGTTCTGGGTCGCGACGGACAGCGGCACGGCCGCGATCGGCGCCGCCCCGGCGGGCCTGCCGGCCGAGACCAACTACATCGTCAAGGCGACGCGGGCCGGGCGGCTGTGGCTGGCGCCGGTGAACCTGCCGCTGATGCGGCGCGATCCCGCGCAGGGCCGGGTGGACCAGATCCCCTCGCTGGGCAAGGTGGTGACCGCGGTGGTGGACCGCGACAACCGGCTGTGGCTCGGCACGACCGGCGGGCTGTTCGTGGTGGCCGACGCCGACGCGCCGGCGGCGGAGCTGCGCGCCGAGCCGGTCCTGGCGCACGACACCACCCTGGTGACCACGGACGCGGCGGGCACGGTGTGGGTGCTCTCGCCGGACGGGGTGTTCCGGCGCGACGCCGCGGGCCGGTTCGTGCTCGTGGTGGCGCCCGCGCTGCTGAGGAGCGCGCCGGTCGCGCTGGCCTTCTCTGCGGAGGGCGAGCTGTGGGTCGGCACCGGGCTGGACGGGGTGCTGCGCTTCCGGGTGACGGACGGGCGGGCGGAGCCGCTGGCCTCCTTCGTGGCGCCGGTGCTCGGCTCGAACAACGTGCTGTTCGTGCACCGCGACCGTCGCGGCTGGATGTGGGTCGGCACGGACCACGGCATCGACCTGTTCGACGGGCGGGGATGGCGGCACCTGGACAGCAGCGGCGGGGTGATCACCAACGACATGAACCAGACCGCGGTGTACGAGGACGGCGACGGCTCGATGTGGTTCGGCACCAGCCACGGCCTGTCGCACCTGCTCGATCCGGCGCGGCTGCGGCCGCAGGCGACGCTGCACCCCGTCGTCACCGGCGTGTCGCTGGGCGAGCGGGCGCTGCCGGTGTCGGGGGAGGTCCGCGCAGCCTGGAGGCCGGAGCCGCTGGTGATCCGCTTCGTCGACCTCGACTACTCGCGGGGCCGCGGCGTCACCTTCCGCTACCGGCTGGGCGGGCTCGACACGGCGTGGAGCAGCACCGCGGGCCACGAGGTGCGCTACTCTGAGCTTCCCACCGGCCCGCTGCGCTTCGAGCTGGTCGCCGTGGACGAGGTGCACGGCGCCGTCTCCGACCAGACCGGGTTCTCGCTGAACATCCGCGCGCCGTGGTGGCGGCGCTGGTGGTTCTACGCGCTGTGCACGTTCGCCGCCCTGGCCGTGCTGGTGGGCGCGTGGCGGGTGCGGGTGCGGGTGCTGCTGCACAACCAGCGGCGCCTGGAGCAGGTGGTGGGCGCGCGCACGGCAGAGATCGAGCAGGCCAGGAACGAGCTGCAGCACCAGGCGGGGGCGCTGGAGCGCCAGGCGGGGGACATGCAGCGACTGGCCATGTCGGACGCCCTGACCGGGCTCGCCAACCGTCGCGCGATCATGGCGGGGCTGGAGGCGGCGATCGCGCAGGCGCTGGAGGCGGGGGCGCCGCTGGCGGTGCTGCTGTGCGACATCGACCACTTCAAGAAGATCAACGACGGCTTCGGCCACATCGCGGGCGACGAGGTGCTCACCGCCTTCGGCCGCAGGCTCGGGGGCGCCGTGCGCCCGCCCGAGGCGGTCGGGCGCTACGGCGGCGAGGAGTTCCTCGTCCTTCTGCCCGGCGACCCGGAGGCGCTCGGCGAGCGGGTGTCGGCCATCCGCTCGGCCATCGCCGACGCGCCGTACGTGTTCGGCGAGGCGGAGCGCAGCGTCACGGCGAGCGGCGGGCTGGCGTTCCTGCGGGCCGGGGACACGGCGGTGTCGCTGCTCGAGCGCGCGGACGTCGCCCTCTACAAGGCCAAGGAGGGCGGGCGCAACCGGATCGAGGAGGAGCGGTCCGAGCAGGCCGAGCGGCGGCGCGACGTGCCCGCGGCGGAGGGGGCG
>CAXSER010000377.1:0-3184 GCA_964236315.1 uncultured Acetobacteraceae bacterium
CCCACCAGCACCGCGACCAGCGGACGCGGCAGCCCGGCGAAGCGCGGCATCCAGGCGGCGCGGGCGGCGGCCAGGCGCGCCGGCGTCGCCCGGTGCAGGGCGGTGCGGGTGACCAGCACGTTGGGGCCGCCCAGCTCGTCATGCCGGCTGACGACCACGAGGTCGAAGCGTCGCGGGTCCATGCGCGGCGCCTGGACCTGGACGATCCGCGCGCCGCGCCGGCGCAGCGCCGCCCCGACCGCCGCCCCCATGCCGCCGACCGCGATCGCCAGCGCCGGCACCGGATCGGCGCCAAGCCCCGTCACCCGCAGCGGCCGCGGCCAATATCGCGCCGGAACGTGCCCCCAGGGCGGCGCGGCCACGAGGTCGCGCAGCGACGGCGCCAGCCCCGCCGCCTCTGCCAGGCCGAGGGCCTGCGCCTGCAGCCCGGCATACGGCTCGCTCAGAACCTGGCACGCCGGCGCGCCAGCCTGCCCTGGCGCCGGTGCAGCGGCGCCCACGGCGCCGGCGACGCTCATGTCCGGCGCCATCGCTGCGCCGCGGTACCCCGCCTCAGCCCGTGGTCACGTTCGCCTTGATCTTGTCGAAGATGCCCTGGCTCAGCGCCTTCTTGGTGACCATGTCGGACGGCACCGTGTATGGCCGGTTGGCGATGATCTTCTGGGCGCGCTTCGGGCCGATCTGCGGGATGGCGTCGAGCTGGGCCGCAGTGGCGGTGTTGACGTTGACCGGCGCCATGGTCGCGGCGGACGCCGCGGCGGGCCTGCCCATCGGCCGGCTGGCCGTGGAGGAGGTCGCGGGCGCCATGGCGTGGGCGGAAGCGCCCGCGCCGGCCGTGGTCTGGGCGAGGGCGGGGCCGGCGAGCAGGGCGCCGAGCGCGACCAGGCTGAGGGCGAAGCGGTTCATGGGGCGAGTCCCTGGTTGTTGTTACGTGGTCAGACTGGGTCGGAGCCTGTCGTGGCGCAAGGCGCAGGGCCGTGTCGCAGGCCGAACCCCGGCATCGCCGACGCGCCGCGGCGTCCTGGCCGGGTGGCCGGGCAGGACGCAGGCGGCGCTTGCATGCCGGGGCCAGTGCCCATGGTTGCGCTAACACCAAATTCCTTGACTTCACAACACGTCATCGATACAACCAGCCTGCGCGACATGATGCGGCGAAGAGTGCAGCCCGGGTTCCGGCAGCCGCCCAGCATCAGGAAACTCCGCGCCGGTCAGCCGCCCTGATGGCTGCTACGAGCGCAAGTTTGCGCGACACGGAAGACTGCACAGTGAACACGTTCGAAGAACTCGGCCTGGCCGCGCCCCTGCTCAAGGCGCTGACCGCCGAAGGCTACACCATACCCACGCCGATCCAGCAGCAGGCGATCCCGCTGGTCATGGCCGGCCGCGACGTCCAGGGCATCGCCCAGACCGGCACCGGCAAGACCGCCGCCTTCGCCCTGCCGATCATCCACCGCCTGCTCGCCAACCCGAAGCCGGCGCAGCGCCGTGGCTGCCGCGTCCTCGTGCTCTCGCCGACCCGCGAGCTGGCCGGGCAGATCGCCGAGAGCTTCCGCTCCTACGGCAGCCAGACCAACCTGCGCGTCGCCCTGATGTTCGGCGGCGTGCCCAAGCCCCGCCAGGCCAAGGCCGTCTCCTCCGGCGTCGACGTGCTCGTCGCGACCCCAGGCCGCCTGCTCGACCACATGAATGACCGCGCGGTCGACCTCGGCGCCACCGAGGTGCTGGTGCTCGACGAGGCCGACCACATGCTCGACCTCGGCTTCATCGTGCCGATCCGCAAGATCGCAGCCACCCTGCCCGTCGTGCGCCAGAGCCTGTTCTTCTCGGCGACCATGCCGAAGGAGATCTCCGGTCTCGCCGGCGCCCTGCTGCGCGACCCGGCCCACGTCGCGGTCACGCCGGTGGCCACCACTGCCGACCGCGTCGACCAGACCGTCGTGTTCGTCGAGGCCTCGCGCAAGCGCATCCTGCTGGCCAGCGTGCTCAAGCGCGTCGGCATGGAGCGCACCCTGGTGTTCACCCGCACCAAGCACGGCGCCGACCGCGTCGTGCAGCACCTGGAGGCCGCAGGCATCCAGGCCCGCGCCATCCACGGCAACAAGAGCCAGGGCCAGCGCGAGCGCGCCCTCGCCTCGTTCAAGGACGGCAGCGCGCCCGTCCTGGTCGCCACCGACATCGCGGCCCGCGGCATCGACGTGGACGGCGTGAGCCACGTCATCAACTTCGACCTGCCGAACGTGCCGGAGAGCTACGTCCACCGCATCGGCCGCACCGCGCGCGCCGGCAAGGCTGGCAAGGCGATCAGCTTCTGCGACAGCTCGGAGCGGGCGCACCTGCGCGGCATCGAGAAGCTGATCCGCACGCGGGTCCCCGTCGTCGAGCAGGACGCGCTCGCGGCCTGAAGGAAGAGAGGTCGGGCTCTGCCCGAACCCGCCAGAGGCCGGGCCTCTGGACTGCCGTCCCTAAGAGAGGGCGATCCAAGGGCCCAGCCCTTGGCGGAGTTCGAGGCAGAGCCTCGACCTTGCTGCCTGCCTTCACGGGCCCGGAGCGATCCGGGCCCGTTCTCGTTTCAGCCCAGCTTGATCTTCTCGTTCTCGCCCGGATGCGGCGCCTCGCCGGTCAGCTTGGCCTTCACGTAGCCGTAGGCGTGGACCATCGCCGAGCTGGGCGTGTCCCAGTACTCGGCCTGCGTGACGTCGACCTTGAGCAGCGCGACGTCGGGATCGTCCTTGCCCTGTGGGAACCAGGTCGTCATCAGCTCCGTCCAGTGCGCGTCGATCGCGGCGCGGTCCTGCACCAGCGAGGCGTTGCCGGACAGCGAGACGTAGTTCTGCGCCGAGGGGTCGGAGAAGCTGACGCCGACGCGGTGGTGGGCCTCGACCTCGTCGACCTTGTGCGAGCTGGCCTTGGTGAAGAACCACAGCGTGCCGTCGAATTCCGACTGGCTGATCGCCATCGGGCGCGAGCGCAGCTGGCCGGCATCCTCGCTGGTCAGCATGGCGAACTTGGTGTCCTTGATCAGGTCCCAGATCTTGGCCATCTGCGTGTCGCTCATGGAAAAGGCTCCTCGGGTCGGTTGTCGTGGAAGCTACAGGCACGCGGACGGCCAAAGGTTCCGAAAACGCCCAAAGGAAGCAAGGCCAGAGGCTCTGCCTCTGGACTCCGCCAAGGGCCGGGCCCTTGG
>CAXSER010000378.1:0-3170 GCA_964236315.1 uncultured Acetobacteraceae bacterium
GAGGCTGACGACGTCCTCGCCGCCCGGCGCGGAACCTGGCCCGCTGCCCAGCCCGGGGCCCGGCACGGAGCCCAGCACGGCGACGACGTCGCGGCCGGAGCCGATCGCCTCCTCCAGCCGGGCCTCCTGAACGGCCCGGCCGGGGTGGCGCGGGCCTGCGCGCAGCACGGCGGCGGGCACCTGGACCAGCTCGATGCCCGGCTGCGCCGCGAGACGCGCCACCTGCCCGCGCGAGACGCTGGACAGGCTGCCCACCACGAACAGGATCGGCCCGTCGGCGGCCGGCACGCGCACCGGCCTCGGCGGGCGGGCCAGGCCGGCGGCCTTGGGCAGGTGGCGGGCCAGGCCCGCCGATCCGGCCCAGATCGTGCCGCGCCCGAGCGGCATGCACGCGGCCGCGATCGCCTCGAGATCGGCCTCAGTCTCCGCGTCGCACACCACCGCGTCGTGGCCGGCCGCGGCGGCCGCGATGTCGCGCGCCAGTGCCGCGCCGCGGACCGCGTCCAGCGCGACATGGGCCGCGCGCAGGCCCTCGCGCTGCAGCATCTCGGGGACGTGGGCGCGGTGCAGCATGCCCTCGCGTCGCCAGATCTCGCTGTGGTGCAGCGGCGCGCCGTGCAGCAGCTGCATGCCGCCGACGGTGCTGCGGCCCATGGCGGGAAAGGCGGGGGCCATGAGGATGAACGCCGGAGCGTCCTCGCGCCGGGTGCGCAGCATGGCGGCCAGTTCCGCGCCGACGTGGCCGCGCAAAGTGGAGTCCAGCTTGCGGAACAGCAGCCGGCCGGGGCCGCCGTGGAGCCGGGTCAGCCGCACCGTCTCTGCCACCGCGGCGTCGCGGGGGAGGCCGCGCGTGTCGGCGTCGATCGAGAGCGCCCCGACCTGCGACAAATCCTGCGCCCCGACCTGCGACAGGTCCTGCGACACGTCCGGGGGGTCGCCGAGCACGACCAGCGTGTCGAGGCCGGCCTCGGTGCACATCAGCCCGCAATCCGCAGCCCCCGACAGGTCGTCCGCGAGGATCACCATCTCCGGCATGTCACGCCCGCTCCGTCCGCGCCGTCACCCGCCCGGCCCACAATGCGGTCAGCACCGGCACCGAGAGGCTGGTGACGATCACGCAGGCCGCCACCAGCACCGTCGCCTGCGGTGCCGCCGGAGCGTACGCCGGGTTCGCGGCGGCGACCAGGGCGGGCACCGCGACGGCGTTGCCGGCGGTCGTGGCCGCGGCGATCCCGGCCGTGCCGTTGCCACCGCCCGGCCGGTCCGCCAGCACGAGGACGACGGCGGAGACGCCGGTCACGGCCATGCCAGGCGCCAGGCCGGGCAGGCCGGCGGAGGGCTGCCCTGGCGTCAGCCCGCGCCCGCGGCCTCCGCCTGCACGGCGTCGAACCCGTCCATCTCGCGCAGGCGCGGGAACAGCCGCATCCACAGCAGCGCCACCGCGATCGTGCCCAGGCCGCCGAGCAGCACCGCCGGCACCGTGCCGAGCAGCGCCGCCGTGCTGCCGGACTCGAACTCGCCGAGCTGGTTCGAGGTGCCGATGAACAGGCCGTTCACCGCGCTCACACGGCCGCGCATCTCGTCTGGCGTGCCGAGCTGCACCAGCGAGGAGCGCACCACCATGCTGACGACGTCGGACGCGCCCAGCACCAGCAGCGCCGCCAGCGACAGCGGCAGCGAGGCCGACACCGCGAACACGCTGGTCGCCAGCCCGAACACCAGCACGGCGCCGAACATCGTCCGCCCGACCCGGCGGCGCAGCGGGTGGCGGGCCAGCACCGCCGAGAGCGCCAGCGCGCCGATCGCCGGGGCCGCGCGCAGCAGCCCGAGGCCCCACGGCCCGGTGTGCAGGATATCGCGCGCATACACCGGCAGCAGCGCCGTGGCGCCGCCGAACAGCACCGCGAACAGGTCGAGCGACACGGCCCCCAGGATGACCGGGCGGCGCGCGATGAAGCCGATGCCGGAGAACACCGAGCGCAGCGTGGCCGGCTCGCGCCGCGGCGGCGGCTGCATGCGGATCAGGCCGCTGCACAGCGCGGCGGCCAGGGCGGCGGTGCCGGCCACGCCGTAGGGCACCGCGGGGCCGAGCGCGTAGAGCAGCCCGCCGATCGCCGGCCCGAGGATGAAGGCGGTCTGCCCGGCCGAGGTCGCCAGCGCCACGGCGCGCGGGAACAGCGCGGGCGGCACCAGCCCGGGCAGCAGCGCGCTGAACGCGGGGGACTCGAAGGCCCGCGCCGCGCCGACCAGGGCGACCACGGCGTAGATCAGCCCGGGCCTGACGCTGGCGAGCGCGCTCCCGGCCGACAGCAGCAGCATCCCCAGCCCCGCGGCGGCCTGGCAGGCCTGCGCGACGCGGCGCCGGTCCAGGCGGTCGGCGGCGTGGCCGGCCGGCAGGGTGAGCAGCACCATCGGCAGGAACTGCGCCAGCCCGATCAGGCCGAGCTGCAGCGTGCTGCCGGTCAGGGCGTAGACCTGCCAGCCGACCGCGATCGCGAGCACCTGCGACGCCCCCGACGACAGCACCCGCGCCGCCCAGTACAGACGGAACGACGGGTGGCGCAGCACGTCGCCCGCCTCGGTTCGTGGCTCGGCCAGCTCGATCGCTCCATGACGGTGGGACGGCGTGCGCAGGTCTAGCGGCACGGCCGGCGGGACGCCATGCGCGAGCGGGCGCCGCGGGGTCGGGGCGCCCGCCCGCCCGCTCAGCAGATCCGAGGCAGCTGCTCGCCGGAGAGCCAGTCGACGATGCGCCCGCCGCCGAACGCCGTCGTCATCTGCACGAAGCGCTGCTCGTCGCGGGTGGCCTCGCCGATCCGCGCCGCCTTCGCCCCGAGGGGGTGGGCGCGCATGGCGGCCAGCAGCTCCGCCACGCCCTCCGGCGCCACGACCGCGACCAGCTTGCCCTCGTTGGCGACGGTGAGCGGGTCCAGCCCGAGGAGCTCGCAGGCCGCGGCCACCTCGTCGCGCACCGGGATCGCCGCCTCCTCGATCAGGAAGCCCACGCCGGACTGCTGGGCGATCTCGTTCAGGGTGGCGGCCAGGCCGCCGCGGGTCGGGTCGCGCAGCAGCCGGAGCGACGGCCCGGCGGCGCGGACCATGACGGCCACCAGCTCGTGCAGCGCGGCGCTGTCGGACAGGATCTCCGTCTCGAACCCCAGGTTGCTGCG
>CAXSER010000379.1:0-3141 GCA_964236315.1 uncultured Acetobacteraceae bacterium
CCGCTCGACGTGGCGGCCGCCGCGCGGGCCGGGGCGAAGGCGCGCGTGGCGATCGAGAACCCGCTGCCCGCGGTGGACGGCGGCGCCTTCGCGGTCAAGCGCACCGCGGGCAGCATCGTCACCGTGACCGCGGACGTCCTGTGCGACGGGCACGACAAGCTGGCGGCGGCGCTGCTGTGGAAGGACCCGTCGGGCCAGGGCGGCGAGGTGCGCATGCGCCTGGTGGCCAACGATTCGTGGGAGGGCGCCTTCCCGCTCGGGCCGCTGGGGCGGCACGTGTACCTGGTGCAGGCGTGGCGCGACGCGTTCGCGACCTTCGCCGACGAGCTGGCCAAGAAGCACGCGGCCGGGGTGGGGATCGACCTGGAGATGGTCGAGGGCACGCGGATCGTGGAGCGTGCGGCGGCGCGCAGCGAGGGGGCGCTGGCCGACGCGCTGGGCGAGGCGCTGTCGGCGATGCAGGCGGGCGACGAGGCGCGGCGCCTGACGCTGCTCTCGCCGGGGCTGGCGGCGTCGATGCGCGAGGCGGACGACCGGCCGCACGCGGCGGCGAGCCCGGTGATGCCGGTGGATGCGGAGCGCATCGGCGCGGGGTTCGCGTCGTGGTACGAGGTGTTCCCGCGCTCGATGAGCGACGACCCCGCGCGGCACGGCACCTTCGCCGACGTGGAGCGCCACCTGCCGCGCGTGCGCGACATGGGGTTCGACGTGCTGTACTTCCCGCCGATCAGCCCGATCGGGACGACGAACCGCAAGGGGCCGAACAACACGCTGACGCCTGGGCCCAGCGATCCGGGCAGCCCTTACGCGATCGGCTCCGAGGCGGGCGGGCACGACGCGCTGCATCCCGAGCTGGGCACGCTGGAGGACTTCCACCACCTGATCGCGGCGGCGTCGGCGCACGGGCTGGAGATCGCCATCGACTTCGCGATCCAGTGCTCGCCGGACCATCCGTGGCTCAAGCAGCACCGCGGGTGGTTCGACTGGCGGCCGGACGGGTCGATCAGGTACGCGGAGAACCCGCCGAAGAAGTACCAGGACATCGTCAACGTCGACTTCTACGCCGAGGACGCGGTGCCCGGGCTGTGGGTGGCGCTGTGCGAGGCGGTGATGTTCTGGGCGGAGCAGGGCATACGGCTGTTCCGCGTGGACAACCCGCACACCAAGCCGTTCCCGTTCTGGGAGTGGATGATCGCCGAGGTGCGCGCGCGCTACCCCGACGCGGTGTTCCTCGCAGAGGCGTTCACCCGGCCGAAGGTGATGTACCGTCTCGCCAAGGTGGGGTTCAGCCAGAGCTACACGTACTTCACCTGGCGCAACGAGAAGCGCGAGCTGGCGGCGTATCTGGAGGAGCTGTCGACGCAGGCGCCGAGCGAGTTCTTCCGGCCGCATTTCTTCGTCAACACGCCCGACATCAACCCGGTGTTCCTGCAGAATTCGGGGCGGCCGGGGTTCCTGATCAGGGCGGCGCTGGCGGCGACGCTGTCGGGGCTGTGGGGCGTCTACAACGGCTTCGAGCTGTGCGAGGGCACGCCGCTGCCGGGCAAGGAGGAGTACCTCGACAGCGAGAAGTTCCAGATCAGGACCTGGGACTGGGACCGGCCGGGCAACATCGTGGCCGAGATCACCCGGCTCAACCAGATCAGGCGGGCGAACCCGGCGCTGCAGAGCCAGCTCGGCGTGACCTTCCTGCCGGCGGCCAACGAGGCGGTGCTGTTCTTCGAGAAGGCGACGGAGGACCGCTCCAGCGTGGTGCTGGTCGCGGTCAGCCTCGACCCGCGCGCGGTGCAGGAGGCGCAGATCGACATCCCGCTGTACCGCTGGAGCCTGCCGGACAGCGCGTCGCTCGACATGGAGGACCTGGTCGGCGGCACGCGCTTCGGCTTCACCGGGCGCTCGCAGCGGGTGCGGCTGACGCCGGAGGCGCCGTATGCCATCTGGCGCGCCATGCCCGCCTGAACGAACGCCTGCGCCCGCGCCTCGCCTGCGCCCGAGCCTGCCTGCGCCTGCGCCTGAGACGATCCCCTGGCTGCGATCCCTCCAGCCCGAACGCCTGCGGACACCCGGACAAGCATGAACAGCATCAGCCCCGCCGAACTCCCGACCCCCGCCGTCGCCGAGGACCCGCTGTGGTTCAAGGACGCGGTGATCTACCAGCTCCACCTCAAGGCGTTCTTCGACGGCAACAACGACGGGGTCGGCGACTTCCCCGGGCTGATCGAGAAGCTCGACTACATCGTCGAGCTGGGCGTCACCGCGATCTGGATGCTGCCGTTCTACCCGAGCCCCAGGCGCGACGACGGCTACGACATCGCCGACTACCGCGGCGTGCACGAGGACTACGGCACGATCGAGGACGTCAAGCGCTTCATCGAGGCGGCGCACGCGCGCAACCTGCGCGTGATCACCGAGCTGGTGATCAACCACACCTCGGACCAGCACCCGTGGTTCCAGGCGGCGCGCAAGGCGCCGGCCGGGTCGCCGGAGCGCGACTTCTACGTGTGGTCGGACAGCGACGACAAGTACGACGGCACCCGGATCATCTTCCTCGACACCGAGAAGTCCAACTGGACCTGGGACGACGAGGCCAAGGCGTACTACTGGCACCGGTTCTACTCGCACCAGCCGGACCTGAACTTCGACAACCCCGCGGTGATGGACGAGGTGCTGTCCGTCATGCGGTTCTGGCTCGACCTCGGCGTCGACGGGCTGCGGCTCGACGCGGTGCCGTATCTCGTCGAGCGGGAGGGGACCAACAACGAGAACCTGCCGGAGACGCACGCGATCCTCAAGCGCATCCGCGCGGAGCTGGACGTGGTGGCGCCGGGCAAGATGCTGCTCGCGGAGGCGAACCAGTGGCCGGAGGACGCCCAGGTCTACTTCGGCGAGGGCGACGAGTGCCACATGTCGTTCCACTTCCCGCTGATGCCGCGCATGTACATGGCGATCGCGCGCGAGGACCGCTTCCCGATCACCGACATCATGCGCCAGACGCCGGAGATCCCGGCGAACTGCCAGTGGGCGATCTTCCTGCGCAACCACGACGAGCTGACGCTGGAGATGGTCACCTCCTCCGAGCGCGACTACCTGTGGGAGACGTACGCGAGCGACAAGCGGGCGCGCATCAACCTGGGCATCCGC
>CAXSER010000380.1:0-3139 GCA_964236315.1 uncultured Acetobacteraceae bacterium
CACCCCCCGGCCGCCGCGTCCTCCGCCAGCGCCTCGCCGCCCGTCACGCCGACCAGCGCCGCCCCGCTCGCCAGCCCCAGCCCGTGCGCCAGCGACAGCGCGGCGCGCAGCCCGGTGAAGCTCCCCGGCCCGACGCAGGCCACCACGCGGTCGAGCCCGCGCCCGTGCGCGCCGAGCACCTCCGCCACCAGCCCCGGCAGCAGCGACGCCTGCCCGTGCCGCGCCTCCATCTCCCGCTCCACGAGCACGACGGTGCCGTCCAGCAGCGCGACGCGGCACAGCGGCAGGGCGCAGTCGATCACCAGGACACGCGGCACCACCGCACCGGCCCCGGACGTCACCGGCCGGCCGTCACGGACGAGGCCTCACAGCAGCACGCAGGCCTCGTCGAACTCCAGCCGCGGCGCCCGCTCCTGTTCGGCGGTTGCATCGGCATGACCGAGGCAGACCAGGAAGTTGGAACGCCACCCCCGCCCCGCCATGAACGCGGCGTCCACCCGGTCGCGGTCGAACCCCGACATCGGTCCGGCGTCCAGCCCCACCGCGCGCGCCGCCAGGATCAGGTAGCCGCCCTGCAGCGTCGAGTTGCGCGTCGCGGTCTCGTCCGCCAGCAGCGCGTTGCCCGCGAACCAGGCCCGCGCGTCACCGCCCTGCGGATACAGCCGCGGCAGCTGCTCGTAGAACTCCGGGTCGTGCGCAACCACCGCCACCACCGGCGCCGACATCGCCTTGTCGACGTTGCCGGCCGACAGCGTGGGCCGCAGCCGCTCCTTGGCGTCGGTGGTGCGCAGGAACAGGATGCGCGCCGGGCTGGAGTTCGCCGACGTCGGCCCGAACCGCATCAGGTCGTACAGCGCGCGCAGCACGTCGTCGCCCACCGGCTGCGCGGTCCAGCGGTAGCGGCTGCGTGCCGTTCGGAACAGCGTGTCGAGCGCGTCCGGCGCCAGCATCGACTACAGCTCGACCTGCTCCACCGAGGTCACCTCGGGCACGTAGTGGCGCAGCATGTTCTCGATGCCGTGCTTCAGCGTCGCCCGCGACGACGGGCACCCCGAGCACGCGCCCTGCATGTGCAGCAGCACGACGCCCTTGCTGTAGCCGTGGAACACGATGTCGCCGCCGTCGCCGGCCACCGCCGGGCGCACCCGCGTGTCCAGCAGCTCCTTGATCTGCTCGACGATCTCGCGGTCCGCCGGGTCGATCTCCGTCGTCGTCGCCGCGATCTGCTCGCCCTCGATCGTGGCGCGCCCGGACACGAAGTGCTCCATCACCGAGCCCAGCACCTGCGGCTTGAGCGACGGCCAGTCGGTCGCGTCGCTCTTGGTCACGGTGATGAAGTCCGCGCCCAGGAACACGCGCGCCACGCCGGGCAGCTCGAACAGCGCGGTCGCCAGCGGGCTGGGCACGGCCGCCTCGGCGCTGGCGAAGTCGGCGGTGCGCGCGCCCATGACCTCGCGGCCGGGCAGGAACTTCAGCGTCGCGGGGTTCGGGGTGTCTTCGGTCTCGATGAACATGGACGGGCTCCGGCAACGGACCGACGCGGTCCTCGTCGCGTTATCTGGACAAGGACGCGGGCGGGGGCAAGGTCCAGGCCAAGAAAGGCCAGGGCTCTGCCCTGGACCCGCCAGGGCGAGCCGCCCTGGACCGGCACATGAAGGCACAGGCCCCGACCCGGGTTTCCAGAGGCCTGGCTTCCGGCGGGTCCAGGGGCGGCGCCCCGGTCTTCCCTACTCCGCCAGCGCCGCCTCCACCGCCGCCGCCACCGCCAGCAGCCTGCGGTCCCCCATCGTCTCCCCCACCAGCATCAGCCCCGCCGGCGCGTCGCCCGCCCTGTGGCACGGCACGCTGATCGCGCAGCGGTCCAGGAAGTTGGCCAGCGCCGTGTTGCGCAGCACCAGCTGGTTCACCCGCACGTACTCCGCCGGCTCGTCCAGCGAGCGGATCGCCGGCGCCATGACCGGCACCGTCGGCATCACCACCGCGTCGAACGGCGCGCTCGCCCCGTCCATCGCCGCGCGCAGCCGCACCCGGGCCGCCACCGCGTCGATGTAGTCCGCCGCCCCGAACCCCTCGCCACGCTGGACCCGCCCCCGCACCTGCGGATCGAACGAGTCGCCCGAGTCGCGCAGCCGCCCCCGGTGCACCGCATACGCCTCCGCCGTCACCATCACCGCGTTGGCGTGCGACCGCGCCACCTCCGCGAACACCGGCATCTCGACCGCCGTGAGCCGCGCCCCCGCCGCCTCCAGCCGGAGCAGCGCCGCCTCCCACGACGCCGCCGTCGCCGCGTCCATCCCCTCCAGCACCATCCCCTGCGCCACCCCCAGCCGCAGCCGGGCCATCCCCGGCCCGCGCGGCGCCACCTCCGGCGGCGCCTCCCCCGCCAGCAGCGCGTCCACCGTGGCGCAGCACGCCACGCTGCGCCCCAGCGGCCCGATCGAATCCAGCGACGGCGCCAGCGGGAACGCCCCGTCCAGCGGCACCCGCCTCGCCGTCGGCTTGAACCCCACCACGCCGCAGAACGCCGCCGGGATCCGGCACGACCCCCCCGTGTCCGTGCCCAGCGCCGCGAACGCCATCCCGTCCGCCACCGACACCGCTGCCCCCGACGAGCTCCCCCCCGGGATGCGCCCCGTCGCACGGTCCCACGGGCTCGACGGCGTGCCGAAGTGCGGGTTCAGCCCCAGCCCGGAGAACGCGAACTCCGTCATCCCCGTGCGCCCGACCGCGACCAGCCCCGCCGCCAGCATCCGCCGCACCGACTCCGCATGCCGCACCGCCGGCGGCCCCCCGGCCAGCACCCGCGACCCCGCCGTCGTGACCTCCCCCTCGACGTCGAGCAGGTCCTTGAGGCTGAACGGCACCCCCGCCCAAGGCGACGCCGCCCGCCCCGCCTGCCGCACCAGGTCCGCCGCATCCGCCGCCGCCCGCGCCTGCCCGGCGTGCACGGCGACAAAGGCCCGCGCCCCCTCGCCCGAGGGATCGGCGATGCGCGCCAGGCACGCCTCCACCAGCGCGCGTGAGGTGGTCCGGCCGGCGTCGAGATCGCGGGCCGCAGCGTCGATCGTGTCCATCCGCGGACCGTCGCAAGCCCGGCCCGGCCCGGCAAGCACGAAGGACAGGAAGCAAGGTCGAGGCT
>CAXSER010000381.1:0-3130 GCA_964236315.1 uncultured Acetobacteraceae bacterium
CGGCGCAGGGCGGGGGCGCGGTCGCGCAGGCCGGCGCCGCCGGGGCGGACGCGGGGTCGCAGGCGCGGCGCGACCTGGAGCGCGACCTGCGCGTGGCGCTGGCCGAGGGGCAGTTCCTGCTGCACTTCCAGCCGGTGGTCGACATGGACAGGGGCGTGGTCACCTCGCACGAGGCGCTGCTGCGCTGGCACTCGCCGTCGCGGGGCAACGTGGCGCCGGTCGACTTCATCCCGTTCGCCGAGGAGGTCGGGCTGATCGCGGAGATCGGCGACTGGGTGCTGCAGGCCGCCTGCCGCGAGGCGGCGGGCTGGCAGGAGGGCACGGCGGTGTCGGTCAACCTCTCGGCCGCGCAGTTCCGCATGCCCGACATGGTGGGCCGGGTGGCGCGGGCGCTGGCGGAGGCGGGGCTGGCGCCGGGGCGGCTGGAGCTCGAGGTGACGGAGACCGCGATGATCGAGGACGTGGCCGCCGCCGCCGCCATGCTGCACCAGCTCAGGGCGACGGGCGTGACCATCGCGCTCGACGACTTCGGCACGGGCTACTCGTCGCTGAGCTTCCTGCGCGCCCTGCCGTTCGACCGGGTCAAGATCGACCGCTCCTTCGTGCAGGACCTCGGCACCGGGCCGAAGGCGCTGGCGATCGTGCGCGCGATCGTCGAGCTGTGCAGGAGCCTGGGGGTCGCGGCCACCGCGGAGGGGGTGGAGACGGACCGGCAGATCGAGCTGCTGCGCGCGGCCGGCTGCTCGGAGCTGCAGGGGTTCCGCATCGGCATGCCCCGTCCGCCGTCCGAGATGCAGGAGTGGGTGTCCGCCTTCGCCAGGTGGCGGTCGGGCGTGCCCGATCCGGCGGCGGCCGAGAGGATGTGGGCCTGAGCCGGGGCCCGCCCTCGGGAGACCGCGGGTCCCGTGTCCGTGCGCCACGAAGGACAGGAAGCAGTTCTTTCTTGAAAGAAAGAACCAAAGAACTTTGCCCACAAGGACATGATGCCAGCCAGGGCGCCAATGACCTTATGGGCAAAGTCTTTTTGCTTCTTTCTCTTCAGGAAAAGAAGGGCTCTTCCTTCCTGCGAGAGCGCACCGGGTCCATGACGGTCCCTAGTGGGTGGCCGTCTTCAGGCCGAGCAGCCCGGTGAGCAGCCGGTTCGCGTCGAGCACGCCGACGCCGGTGGCGTTGTCGTAGCCCGCGGCGCCCGCGTAGCCCCAGTTGTCGCCGGCGTGGATGTCGGTGCTGGCGGCGTTGCCGAGGCGGTAGAGGGCCGGGTTGATCTGGCCGACGCGGCCGCCCAGCGCCTGGACGAACAGGGAGGTCACGCCGTTGAGCTGGGGGGCGACGAAGCTGGTGCCGCCGAAGCCGTCGACCACGGCGCCCTCGGAGATGGTGGCGTAGCCGGTCTCCGGGTCGGCGTTGGTGGACAGGTCGGGCATGTTGCGGCCGGGGAACAGCGGGGCGAGGTACTGCTGGACCTGGGGGCCGGTGCCGTAGTTGGCCTGGAACAGCTGGCCGGGCCTGGTGAGCGTGATGCCGGGGACGCGGAGCTGGTACCAGGGCACGGTCCAGTACGAGCTGACGCCGCCGCCGTCGCCGACGGAGAACACCTCGGAGACGGGGATGGCGCTGGCAAAGCCCTGGGCGGCGGCCTCGGAGGAGATGTAGTCCCAGCCCCAGGCCTGCTCGCTGGCGACGGAGAGCACGATGCCGTCGCCCAGGGTGGCGGTGAACGGCCGGGTCGTGCCGCCGGCGGCGGTGACGAGCGGGTCGGCGGCGGGGTGGTCGACGCTGTAGGGGGCGTTGCAGACCGGGGCGTCGGCGGTGGGCGCGCCGTAGGCCGGGCAGCCGCGCACGGTGTCGAAGGCGCCGGAGTCGCCGCTGGCCGCGTAGACGGTCTGGCCCTGCAGCGCCATCTCCAGGAAGGCGTCGTGGAAAGCCTGCAGCTCGAAGCTGTCGCCCGGCGTCTGGGTGGCGAAGTCGTAGAAGAAGTCCAGCTCGGGCTGGCCCCAGCTGGTGGAGACGGTGTCGGCGATGTTCTCCGAGGCGGCGGCCTCGAAGCCGTTGATGAAGGTCGCGTTGGTGGTGTTGGGCGCGATGTAGACGCGCACGCTGGCGTCGGGGGCGAGCGCGCCGGACTCCTCGACGTCGAGGTCGGTCTCGCCCTCGCCGTCGCTGTTGTTGCCGGGCGCCTCGACGCCGCCGTCGACGTCGACCTTGGTGATGCGGGTGGGCGAGACGGCCAGGCCGATCTGCGACCAGAACGAGTAGGCGTCGGCGGGGTTGAAGTCGTTGAGGGTGACGATGCCGATGGTGGTGCCGCGGCCGCTGATGCCGCGCGCGGTGATCGGCAGCACGTCGTAGAACTTCGCGAAGTCGGCGGGCAGGTAGTCGCCGGGGGTGCCGCCGGCGAGCGCCGCGCCGGCCGTGCGCTGCGTGGCGGCGGGGGCGAGGGCGGCCGCGAGGTGGCGGGGCCTGGCGTGGGTCATGGTGTCGACGCCGCCGACGCCGCGGATGTGGCTGGCGAGGCGGGCGGGGATGCGCATGGCGGTGGCCGACGCGATGCCGGTGCGCCCGGCGACGGTGTAGCGGTGCAGCTGCAGGCCGAGCGCCATGGCGGCGGTGCCGGCGGGCGCGGTGGCCTCGATGGCGAGGTGGTTCGGGTACACGAGGCCGGGGGTGAAGCCCATCGAGACGAGGATGGCCTTGACCGCGGCGATCTCGGCGTCGGAGGCGGCGTAGCGGGCCACGAAGTCGGGGACGGAGAGGAAGCGGTGGTAGGTCGGGCTGCCCGGGGTCTGCAGGGCGATGGCGGCGGCTTCCGCGCCGGGCTGGTCGGTGAGCGGCAGGTAGAAGGTGAGCGCCAGGGGGTCGCCGACGGCGACGTCGCCGGCGGTGGCGGCGCGCGCGGGGGCGAGGGCCGTCGCGGCGATCGCGGTCAGGGCGGTGGCGAGGGACAGGGCGAGGCGGCGTGTCGTGGGGCGAGACATCGGCGTTCCTGGATGTGGGGGAGTCGCGGGCGGCGAGGCGTGTCTAGCCGGCATGTCTGCAACAGGCGTGCCAGTGCTGGCGGCGGGCAGGCCGCGCCGGCAGGACCCGGGATTGCCGCCGCAGCGTGCGGCGGGGGCGCGAAGCCGGGCAGGAC
>CAXSER010000382.1:0-3118 GCA_964236315.1 uncultured Acetobacteraceae bacterium
AACTCCTCCCCCCGCCACCGCGCCGCCGCCGCCGCCGCGCCCCCCCCCCCGCACCGCCCCCGCCGCCACGGACAAGTCCCCCACGGCCTCCCCCCCCTCGACCCGCTCGCGCTCCACCACGACCTCCGCCCCCATCTCCCTCAGCACCCCGAACAGCCCCGTGCGCAACGGGTTGAGCCCCACCCCCTGCACGACCATCCGCGACCCCGGCACCACCAGCGCCGCCACCACCGCGAACGCCGCCGACGAAGGGTCCCCCGGCACCACGACGTCCGCCCCCCGCAGCTCCGGCTGCCCCTCCAGCTCGATCACCCGCCCCGCGCCGACGACCTCGGACCTCACCACCGCCCCGAAATGCCGCAGCATCGCCTCCGTGTGGTCGCGCGTGGCCACCGCCTCCTCCACCCGCGTCCGCCCCCGCGCGTTGAGCCCCGCCAGCAGCACCGCCGACTTCACCTGCGCCGACGCCACCGGCACGCGGTACTCGATCGGCAGCGCGTCCCCCACCCCCTCGATCGCCAGCGGCAGCCGCCCCCCCGCCCGCCCCGCGAACCGCGCCCCGCACAGCGCCAGCGGCACCGTCACCCGCCGCATCGGCCGCCCGCGCAGGCTGGCGTCCCCCGTCATCACCGAGAACACCGGATGGCTGGCCAGGATGCCCGCCAGCAGCCGCGCCCCGGTCCCAGAGTTCCCCATGTCCAGCACGTCCGCCGGCTCCGCCAGGCCCCCGATCCCGCGCCCCCACACCCGCCACACGCCCCCGCCCTCGCACACCACCTCCGCCCCCAGCGCCCGCATCGCGCCCGCCGTGCGCAGCACGTCCTCCCCCTCCAGCAGCCCCTCGATCCGCGTCTGCCCCACCGCCAGCGCCGCGAACATCAGCGCCCGGTGGCTGATCGACTTGTCCCCCGGCACGGCGATGCGCCCGCGCAGCGGCGCCGAAGGCGGAGACGAGCGGAGCGGTCGGGCGTCCATGGGCGGCATCCATCCTGTGAGGGGCCCGGCACTGATGCGCGAAGGAAGGCAGCAAGGCCAGAGGCTCTGCCTCTGGACTCCGCCAAAGGCTCGCCTTTGGAAACCTCTGCCCAGGGAGGGGTTTCCAAAGGGCTCGGCCCTTTGGCGGGTCCGGGCAGAGCCCGGCCTTGCTTCCTTCCCGGTGCCCCGCGTTTGACTTGCCCGTCCGCAGGTGGCATGGGGCGCGCCCTCTGCCGCTCCGTCACGAAGGCTGTTTCATGGTCAAGCCAGAACTCGGCACCAAGCGTCTCTGCGTGAACTGCGGCGCCAGGTTCTACGACCTCGGCCGCGTGCCCGCTGTGTGCCCGAAGTGCGACACGGAGCAGCCGATCGAGCAGCCCCGCGCCCGCCGCGCCTCCGGCGGCAACGCCATCGAGGACAAGCGCCCGAAGAAGGTCGCCCCCGTGGAGGCCGAGGCGGAGACGGCCGACGAGGAGACCGAGGAGGAGGACGTCCTCGACGACGCCGCCGAGCTCGAGGAGGACGACGACGCCGAGGCGATCAGCGACGTCGAGGTCGAGCCCGACACCGACGAGCCCGAGCGCTAGCCCGCCCGTCCCGCACCGCCCCGCGCCCTGCCCATCCGGGCGCGGCCGGCGGCCCCGGCCGCCCACCCCGCGCACCCCTTCTCCGCCGCCCGCCCGTAACCTCGCCTTAGCTTTTCCCCGTCATTGTGGCCGCATCCAACCGAACGGGTGCCTTCCCCATGACGACCCAGAAACACCGCCTCGTCACCCGCAGCGACTTCGACGGCCTGGTCTGCGGCATGCTCCTGCGCGAGCTCGACCTGATCGACGAGGTCAAGTTCGTCCACCCCAAGGACATGCAGGACGGCAAGGTGGCGATCACCGCCCGCGACATCGTCACCAACCTCCCCTACGTCGCCGGCGCCTACCTCTCCTTCGACCACCACCACAGCGAGACCATGCGCAACGGCACCGACCAGGTCCCCGGCCAGGTCATCGACGCCGACGCGCCCTCGGCCGCCCGCGTGGTCTACCGCTACTTCGGCGGCGCCTCCGCCTTCCCCCGCGTCAGCGACGAGCTGATGGCCGCCGTGGACCAGGCCGACTCCGCCCAGTACTCGCGCGAGGAGATCCTCGACCCGCAGGGCTGGGTGCTGCTCAACTTCCTGATGGATTCCCGCACCGGCCTCGGCCGCTTCCGCGACTTCCGCATCTCGAACTACGACCTGATGATGCACCTGATCGAGCGCTGCCGGGACCACTCCATCGACGAGGTCCTCGCCCTGCCCGACGTGCGCGAGCGCGTCGACCTCTACGCCGCCCACCGCGACGCCTTCGCCGACCAGCTCCGCCGCTGCACCACCGTGCACAACACGCTGGCGGTCGTCGACCTGCGCGGCGAGGAGACCATCTACGCCGGCAACCGCTTCATGGTGTACGCCATGTTCCCCCAGTGCGACATCTCCGCCCACGTCCTGTGGGGCGCGAAGAAGCAGAACACCGTGTTCGCGATCGGCAAGTCGATCATCGACCGCGGCTCGCCGGTCGACGTCGGCGCCGTCTGCCTGGCCCACGGCGGCGGCGGCCACCGCGCCGCCGGCACCTGCCAGATCGCCAACGAGGACGCCGAGGCCGTCAAGGCCGAGCTGATCGAGGCACTGTCGCCGACGCCGTCCAGGGCCGCCGCCTGACCGGAAGCAGGCGAGGTCGAGGCTCCGCCTCGAACTCCGCCAGGGCGAGCCGCCCTGGACCGGCCTTCCTAAGCCAAGCCGGTCCAGGGGAGGCTCCCTCCGGTGGCCCTTCCAACGATCCAAGGGGATCGTCGGAACCTTGGGCCACCTCCGCCTGGCGGGTCCGGGCGGAGCCCGGCCTCGCTTCCCTCAGTATCCCCGGACCCTTCCCAGCCCCCAGACCAAAGCGACCAGCCCCGCCGCCGCCCCGCACGGCCCCGCGACTCCCCAGCGCCGTGCCAGCCAAGGCCCCAGCGCCACCACCGCCAGCGGCGACAGCGCCGCCGCGTCCACCCCCCAGTCCTCCGCCAGCGGCAGCCGCAGCCAGTGCCCCTGCCCCAGCGCCGCCGCCATCCCCGCCGCCAGCACCCCCGCCGCCACCGCCCAGGCCCCCTCCGCCCCCGGCAG
>CAXSER010000383.1:0-3118 GCA_964236315.1 uncultured Acetobacteraceae bacterium
AGCTCGCCTTTGCGCTGAAGCGGCCGGACCTGGCGCCGGCGGTGCGCGACTTCCTCAAACAGTATTGCGAGTGCTGAGCATGGCAGAGAGCGCGCCGTTCACCCACGACTTCGATCCCACGACGCTGCGGGAGTACGACATCCGCGGCGTCGTCGGCAGGACGCTGCACCCGGCAGACGCCTACGCGATCGGACGGTGCTTCGGCACCATCGTGGCGCAGAACGGCGGCAAGACCGTCGCGGTCGGGTATGACGGGCGGCTGTCCTCGCCGGACCTGGAGCCGCCGCTGGTCGAGGGGCTGCGCGACGCGGGGATGGAGGTGCTGCGCGTGGGTCTCGGGCCGACGCCGCTGCTGTATTTCGCCTCGACGACGCTGGAGACGGACGGCGCGGTGATGGTCACCGGGAGCCACAATCCGCCGGACTACAACGGCTTCAAGATGATGCTGGCGCGCAAGCCGTTCTTCGGGGAGCAGATCCAGAGGATCGGCGCGATGGCGGCCTCGGGCGGGACGGTCGCGGCCGAGGGCGGGTCGGACCGGGCGGTCGACGTGTCCGAGGAGTACATCGCGCGGCTGGTGCGCGACTGGGACGGCGGGGACCGCAAGCTCAAGGTCGTGTGGGACAACGGCAACGGGGCGGCCGGGGAGATGCTCGAGAAGCTCGTCCGCGTGCTGCCGGGCGAGCATGTCGTGCTGAACGGGAGGATCGACGGGACCTTCCCGGCGCACCATCCGGACCCGACGGTGGCGAAGAACCTCGTGCAGCTGATCGACGCGGTGGCGGAGCACCAGGCGGACCTGGGAATCGCGTTCGACGGGGACGCTGACCGGATCGGCGTGGTGGACGACACGGGGGGGATCTTCGCGGGCGACCAGCTGCTGGTGCTGCTGGGGCGCGACGTGCTGCGCGAGCGTCCCGGTGCGGTGATCATCGCGGACGTGAAGGCGAGCCAGGTGCTGTTCGACGAGATCGAGCGGGCCGGGGGCAAGCCGGTGATGTGGAAGACAGGGCACAGCCTGATCAAGTCGAAGATGGCGGAACTGGGCTCGCCGCTCGCGGGGGAGATGTCGGGGCACATCTTCTTCGCAGACAAGTGGTACGGGTTCGACGACGCGCTGTACGCCGGCGTGCGGGTGATGGGGATCGTGGCGCGGATGGCGGGGAAGCTGTCGGCGGTGCGCGAGGCGCTGCCGCACGTGGTGAACACGCCGGAGCTGCGGTTCAACTGCGCAGACACGCGCAAGTTCGCGGTGATCGAGGAGGTCGCCGAGCGGCTGCGGGCGCGCGGGGCGAAGGTCGCGGACATCGACGGGGTGCGGGTGGCGACAGCGGACGGGTGGTGGCGGCTGCGGGGTTCGAACACGCAGGCGGTGCTCGTGGCGCGGTGCGAGGCGACGAGCGACGAGGGGGTGGAGCGGCTCAAGGGGGAGCTGGTGGAGCAGCTCGAGGCGAGCGGGCTGGAGGCGCCGGACTTCTCGGGGGAGAACGCGGGGCACTAGGAAGGAAGGCCAGGGGCTCTGCCCCTGGACCCCGCCAAAGGCCCGCCTTTGGAAACCTCGACGAGGCACGGCCGGTGCGACGTGCCTTTCGTCTGATAGTGTGCCGGTCCAGGGGCGGCTCGCCCTTGGCGGGTCCGGGCAGAGCCCGGCCTTGCTTGCTCCTTACGTGATCCGCAGGAACTCCGCGTTCCAAAACTGTGTCTGTGCCCGTAGCGACGCGTTCTCGTCGAGCAGGCGGCCGTGCCGGCGTGCGACCTGCTCGGCGGCGGCGCAGAAGAAGCGGATGGCGCGCATGGTGGGATCGTCGGCCTGGGTGAGGGTGAGCGGGCCTCCGGTGTAGTCCATCGGGTCCTCGACGAGGGCGGTGCCAGGGTTGAGGCTGCCCATAAGCGCGGGGTTGCGCAACAGGTCCTGCGGGCTGTCGCGCATAGTCTCCAGGAAGCGGGTGTAGTGGGCGGAGAAGCCGAGCCGCTCGACCTGCTCGCCGCCGGCGAGGACCTTGAGGCGGCCGATGACGGCCTTGGTGATGAGTTGCAGCGGGTGGCGCTCGGGGAAGTGGGCGAGCCAGAGGCCGTCGGCCTGCTGGGCGGGCACGCTCTGGCCGCCGATGAGGACATCGTGGTTGCCCTCGCCGATGGTGGTGCGGCCGAGGTCGTTCTGGCCGCGCACGCAGACTTTCCAGACCTCGGGCATGTCGCGCGCCCGCCGGGTGATGCGGGCGGGGACGAGCAGCTCGCCGGGGTCGTCGCGGCTGTCGGCGTGGTAGTTCATCAGGCGCAGCTTGATGGCCGCGACTTCGGGCGAGACATGGGACAGCAGCGCGCGTAGTGAGATTCCACGCGGGTTGACGAACTCGTCTGCGTCGAGGAACTGCACCCAGTCCGCGCCGCAGGCCTGCACCGCGATCTGGAACAGGAAGGTGTTGTGCTGTCCCTCGCAGAAGGTCACGGAGCGATTCTGCATCACCGTCAGCGGGATGCCCTCGGCGTGCAGCGCGCCGAGGATGTCGAGCGTGCGGTCGGTGCTGCCGTTGTCGAGGATGACGTGGTGGTCGACCTGCGTCGCGTGGTGGCGGACGAAGGCCTCGACGATGTCGTCCTCGTTGAGGATGCGGGTGACGGCGACGATGCGCATGGCGCTCTCCTGCGGCGGGGCGCCCCGGGACGATCCAGGCGTGGGGCAAGGCAAGCGCGGGGGGCCGCCTCCGTCAAGCGCGGCGCGCGCGCATGATGGCGGGATCGCACCTGGCGCTGGGGCTGGCGGGGTGGACGTTCGCGGCGCCGCACCTGGGGTTCTCGCCGCTCAACCCGGTGGGGCTGGGGCTTGCGGGGCTGGGGTCGCTGCTGCCGGACATCGACCATCCGCGCTCGTGGGTGGGGCAGCGGGCGCGGGTGGTGTCGCGGCCGCTGGCGCGGCTGGTCAGCCACCGGGGGGTGACGCACTCGCTGCTGGCGGTGGCGCTGGGGATCGCGCTGCTGCGCACGCACCGCTGGCTGTGCGCGCCGCTGGCGGTGGGGTGGCTGTCGCACCTGGCGGCGGACTTGGTGACGCCGCGGGGGCTGCGACTGGCGTGGCCGCTGCGGCGTCACTGGGCGGTGCCGCTGTGCCGGACGGGGT
>CAXSER010000384.1:0-3116 GCA_964236315.1 uncultured Acetobacteraceae bacterium
CGCATCGCGGCGCTGCGGGCGCTGGGAGTGCCGACGGGGGCAACGGCGGTGCTGGTGCAGGGACACGCGGCCGCGGCCGACGGCGGCGAGCGCTGGATGTCGCGGGTGGCGCAGAGCCAGACAGCCGACGACGGCGCAACGTGCGTCATGCCGGCGGGGGTCACGGGAGCGGGGCGCTGGCTGGCGGTGCGGGGGCCGGCGACGGGGCTGAACGTGCGCTGGTTCGGCGCGGTGGGCGACGGGGTCACGGACGACAGCGCGGCGTTCCAGGGGGCGATGTTCGTCGCCGCAGGGCTGGGGGTGCCGGTGGTGGTGCCGGCGGGGCGGTTCGCGGTGTCGCTCTCGGTGACCGACCTCGACGTGTGGCTGCGCGGCGAGGGGACGCTGGTGCACGGGCTGTCGCGCAACGTGCTCTCGGTCAGCCGCACGCCGGGACCGGCGGTTGCGGTGAGCGCCATCGGCACCACGGTGCTGGGCGTCGTCAGCGGCAACTCGTTCGTCGACGAGGCGAGCAGCGTCACACGGCTCGGCGTGGCGTTGGTGGCGGGGATGGCGCAGGGGCAGGTCTGGGTGCTCTCGTCGCAGGACGCGTATCCGTGGTCGCCGGTGGCGTCGGGCAACGCCAACACCGGGCTGGCGTCGGGGCAGGTGTGGCAGACGCAGCTGCTGCGCATCCAGGGGCTGGGGCTCGGCTTCTCCGGGGGTGTCGCGGGGCAGTTCGCGGAGGGGCAGGTGGTGGGCGGGGCAACGTCGGGAGCCAACGGGCTGCTGAAGTCGCTCTCGGACGGGGCGAGCGGCACGCTGGTGTTCGACAGGATCAGCGGGGTGTTCGCGGCGGGCGAGCCGCTGCTGGTGGTGGGCAGGGTGCTGGGGCAGGTGGCGGGCGTGGCGTTCGTGATCTCGGCGGACCGGATCTACGACAGCTACGCGACGGGCGTGCA
This sequence comes from uncultured Acetobacteraceae bacterium, assembly GCA_964236315.1. GTDB lineage: Bacteria > Pseudomonadota > Alphaproteobacteria > Acetobacterales > Acetobacteraceae > CAXSEF01. Next base: position 942 of record CAXSER010000384.1, read on the forward strand.
GATGCAGCGCATGGGGCAGGCGCGGCTGGAGATCGATGGGCTGACGATCGACGCTAGCGGCGACACGACCTCGGTGGTGGGGGTGGCGGCCCGCCTGCCGGCGCTGCTGCTGCAGGGAGTGTACCAGCCGGTGATCCGGGGGCTGCGCATCCGCGACGCATGGACGCGCTGCGTGCAGCTGCTGTCGTGCTGGCAGGGGGAGGTCGAGGCGTTCATCGAGCATCTGCCGAACGACGCGAACCTGGCGGAAGGTGCGTACGGCTACGGGGTGGAGCTGGCGGGGTCGACGGACGGCACGCGGGTGCAGGTGCGCGGCGGCAACTGCCGGCACGGGGTGACGACGAACGTGTTCTGGGGCGGGTTCGCCTACATGGGGCTGTGGAGCAGGGGGAATCCGAAGCACTGCCTGGTGCACGACAGCACGGTGCGCGACTGCTTCAACGCGGGGTTCGACACGCACTGGGGCTGCTACTTCATGGCGTTCGAGAACTGCGTGGTGCACGGGCCGAGCCATCTCAACAGGAACGTTTTGGTATCGATCTGTTTCCAGAACCGCGGCTTCGAGACGCGCTACTCGGACTGCCAGGTGATCGACGCGGTGGACGCCTTCGTCGACGGCTCGACCAACCTGGTGGCGGGGTTCGTGCACAGCGTGCGCTACGTGGACTGCCATGCGATCGACTACCAGCAGAACGGGTTCCTTGGGTCGGTGGCCTCGGCGACGGGCAACAGCCGGCTGGAGTACGAGGGGTGCCACACGCGCGGCGACGGGCGGGGGCCGAACGCGCCATACCTGCAGAGCGGGTTTAACTTCGCAAACTCGAACTACGTGCGGATCAGCCGGTGCACGGCGGAGCGGTTCAATGCGTATCCGATCCAGTTTGCCGGCGGCGGGCGCATCGAGATCATCGACTTTCTCGCGTACTACCGGGACAACCCGGCGTTGTCGTCGGGGGTGCGGTTCAACGGGGCGCCGGTGGAGGCGCAGATCAGCGGGTATCGCGCGTTCTTCGACGGCACGCACGGGGCGCCGACCGCGCTGTTCCGCAACGCGTTCGCAGGGCCGCTGGTGCTGAACCTGTCGGGGACGGTGGCGTGCATGAACTCGGACCGGCCGGCGGTGGTGGCCAACACCGCGGGAGGCACCACGAGCCTGGTGTGGCGCGACTTCGCCTACAGGGCGGCGCATGCGCAGCCGCAGGCGCAGGCGGGGCGCTGGTATGGGCCGGCGTGTGCGGTGCCGGCGGCGGGGGCGCTGAGCGCGCTGCCGTTCGGGGTGGGCGCCAGCCTGGTGCAGGTCACGGCGCTGGGGGTGGTGGTGACGGGGGCGGGGGCGGGGGGGTCGTCGCGGCGGCGCGGCCGCCGGCCGGGGGCGGGTCAGGGCGCGGGGGGGGGTGGTGCCGGGGGCGGGGGAGTCGTCGCTGCGGCTCGGCGTGTATGCCGACGCGGCGGGGCAGCCTGGCGCGCTGCTGGCCGACGCGGGGGTGGTGGCGACAGACGCGGCAGGGGAGGTGGTCGCGGCCGTGACGGGGGTGGCGCTGTCGCGCGGGACGTACTGGCTGGCGGCGCTGCTGCAGTCGGCGGGGACTGCGGCGCCAGCGCTGTCGTGCGTGGCGGGGGGCACGGGAGCGCTGGCGCAGGCGCAGCTCGGGGGGGCGTCGCCGGGGGCGGTGATGGGCCGGGAGGCGACGCTGGGGGTGGTGGCGACAGCGGCAGTGGCAGGGGGCCCGCTGCCGGCGGCATTCCCGGCGGCGGGGTATGTGACGGCGGGGGCGGTGCCTTACGTGGCGGTGCAGGTGAGCCCGTCGATGACGTAGGGGCAGCAGGCAAGGTTGAGGCTCCGCCTCAAACTCCGCCAAGGGCTGGGCCCTTGGATCACCTTCTCTTAAGCAAAGGGATCAAAGGGTCCTCGGACCCTTTGCGGGTTTGGGCAGAGCCCATGCTTGCTTTCTGGCAGGCCGGGGTCAGGGTCCGCGTCGGCTTTGTCATGGTCCGTTAACCGGCGTGGGCTAGGTTCGCCGCGCCCACCGGGACGGGTCTGTTCAGCCCTCGGGCCCGGGCGGGCACGGCCACGCGGGCCCAGTCCTGGTGAATTGTCCCGGAGCCGTTCCGTGCAGATTGTGGCCACGCTTGACGACCCCTCCGACCTCGGCGGGTTCCTGGACAAGGCCCTGC
>CAXSER010000385.1:0-3115 GCA_964236315.1 uncultured Acetobacteraceae bacterium
GGCTTCTCTTAAGTGACGGATTCCAAAGGCGAGCCTTTGGCGGAGTCCAGAGGCAGAGCCTCTGGCCTTGCTTATCACGGCCGCGGGTTTTCGCGCAGGGCGGACCAGTGGGCGAGGCGGCGGGCGACCTCGCGTTCGAAGCCGCGGTCCTTCGGGTGGTAGAAGGTGGTGCGGCCGAGCCCGGGGGGGAAGTAGTCCTGGCCGGAGAAGGCGTCGTCGGTGTCGTGGTCGTACTGGTAGCCGGCGCCGTGGCCGAGGTCGCGCATCAGGCGGGTGGGCGCGTTGAGGATGTGGGCGGGGGGCGAGAGGCTGCCCGAGGCACGGGCGGCGGCCTGCGAGGCCTTGTGGGCGACGTAGAGGGCGTTCGACTTGGGGGCGGTGGCGAGGAAGACGATCGCCTGGGCGAGGCAGAGGTCGCCCTCGGGGGAGCCGAGGCGCTCGAACGCGTCCCAGGCGGCGAGCGCCTGCACGAGGGCCTGGGGGTCGGCGAGGCCGATGTCCTCGGAGGCGAAGCGGACCAGGCGGCGGGCGACGTAGCGCGCGTCCTCGCCGCCCACGAGCATGCGGGCGAACCAGTAGAGCGCGGCGTCGGGGTCGGAGCCGCGCAGGGATTTGTGCAGCGCGGAGATCAGGGCGAAGTGCTCGTCGCGGTCGCGGTCGTAGAGGGCGGCGCGGCGGCTCAGCAGGGCGGCGAGGTCGTCGGGAGAGAGGGGGGCGCCGGGATCGAGCGCGAGGACCTGCTCGGCCATGTTGAGGAGGTAGCGGCCGTCGCCGTCGGCCATGGCGCGCAGGCTGGCGCGGGCGGCGGGGTCGAGGCGGAGGGGGGTCGAGGTGTCGGTCTCGGCGCGGGCGAGGAGGCGTTCCATCGCGGCGTCGTCGAGGCGGTGCAGGACCATGACCTGGCAGCGCGAGAGGAGCGCGCCGTTCAGGGTGAACGAGGGGTTCTCGGTGGTGGCGCCGACCAGGACGATGGTGCCGTCCTCGACGACGGGGAGGAAGGCGTCCTGCTGGCCGCGGTTGAAGCGGTGGATCTCGTCGACGAACAGCAGGGTGCGGCGGCCGGATTCGCGGGTGCGGGTGGCGGATTCGAAGGCGCGGCGCAGCTCGGCGACGCCCGCGAAGGTTGCGGAAAGCTGGGCGAAGGCCAGGCCGGCGGCGTCGGCGAGGAGGCGGGCGATGGTGGTCTTGCCGACGCCCGGGGGGCCCCAGAGGATCATGCTGGGCAGGGTGGCGCGGGCGAGCATGCGGGTCAGGCTGCCGGCGGGGCCGAGGAGGGAGTCCTGGCCGACGACCTCGTCCAGGAGCGAGGGGCGCAGGCGCTCGGCGAGGGGGGACGGGCCGGCGGGCCCCGAGGGCGTGGCGATGGGTGGCGGGGCGGTGGGTGGCGTGGCGATGGGTGGCTTGGCGGTGGGTGGCGTGGCGGTGGGTGGCGGGGCGTCGGGGTCGTGCGGCGGGGCGAACAGGTCGGTCGGGGGTGGACGGGGCGGCATCGGGAGGCTCCTTCGCGGCGCGCGGCGTCGGCGGCGGGGCGGCGGGTGTGCAGCGCGGGCACGGGCGGCAGCTATTCGCCCGTGCAGCAGCATATCGGTTGCAACCCATTCGGCCGTCGCGCATTCACTTCCTCGCGCACCAGGCATTGAGGCGGACCCGTTCCACCGCGACGGCCCGGAGACCGCACCCGAAACAAAAGGATGACCTGAATGGCCTACCGCCTCACCACCACACTGGGCGCCGCGGCGCTGGCTCTCGCCTGTCTGGGCGCGGCTCCCGCGTTCGCCCAGGAGACCGCCACCCCGTCCTCGCCGGAGAGCGCGGACAAGGACACCAGCGCGAAGGTGCACCCGATGCACCACGCCGCGATGCACCCGCACATGCACGGCAAGATGCATTCGGGGATGATGCACGGCAAGATGCACGGCGACGCGATGGCCGACGGCGCGGCGCCGCAGGGCGTGCGCTCGCAGGACATGGGCACCGATGCGCTGAACAACCGCAGCCTGCAGGCCGCGCAGTCGAACTCGGCGTTCACGCCGGGCCAGGACAGCGCGATGCCGATGCACGGCGGCATGCACGGCAAGATGATGCATGGCAAGATGATGCATGGCTCGATGGACCAGGGCTCGATGAGCGGCGGCTCGATGGGCCAGGGCAGCATGAGCAACGGCGCGATGGGCAGCACCGGCGGCACCATGCCGGCGCAGACCTCGGGCACGACCGGCTCCATGGGCGGCGGCAACGAGGGCAACGGCGCGATGGCCGGCAGCTCGACCGGCGGCGTCGGCGGCGCGGCCGGCACGCCGATGCCGAAGCCCTGAGACGTTCGCGGCGGGCCTCGCGCCCGCCGCGACAGCGTTGCGTGACCGGAAGGGCTGGGGCGGATCACCGCCCCGGCCTTTCTCGTTCTGCGGACGAGAGAAAGCCCGCAGGGACGATGTCCCTGCGGGCTTTCTCTTGTGGCGCCGGTCCAGGGGCGGCTCGCCCCTGGCGGGTCCAGGGCAGAGCCCTGGCCTTGCCTTACGCCTCGTCGGACTCGGAGAACTGCTCGGCGCGCGGGCCGCTGTCCAGGCCCTTGGCGGAGACGTCGCGGTCGACCAGCTCGATGACGGCCATGTCGGCGGCGTCGCCGTAGCGCATGCCGGCCTTCATGACGCGGCAGTAGCCGCCGGTGCGGCCGCGGTAGCGTTCCGCGATCGTGCCGAACAGCTTGGCGACGATGACGTCGTCGCGCAGCTGGGCGTACGCCTGGCGGCGGGCGTGCAGGCCGCCGCGCTTGCCGAGCGTGATCAGCTTCTCGGCGACGGGGCGCAGCTCCTTGGCCTTGGGCAGGGTGGTGGTGATCTGCTCGTGCTTGATCAGCGCGTGGGCCATGTTGCGGAACATGGCCAGGCGGTGGGTGGAGGTGACGTTCAGCTTCCGACCGGCAACACCGTGTCGCATTCTCTATACTCCTGTGGCCGGTGGGGTCAGAACGGCTCGTCGAGGCGCTTGGCGAGGTCCTCGATGTTCTCGGGGGGCCAGCCGGACACGGCCATGCCGAGGGCGAGGCCCATGTTGGTCAGGACCTCCTTGATCTCGTTCAGCGACTTGCGGCCGAAGTTCGGCGTGCGGAGCATCT
>CAXSER010000386.1:0-3109 GCA_964236315.1 uncultured Acetobacteraceae bacterium
GCACATGACGATGGTGGCGGAGACGTGGAGCCCGGTGGGGCTGCGCGGCTACACGGTGCTCAAGGGCGTGCGCGCGCCGGGCGGCGGCGAGCCGGTGTTCCAGATCGTGGTGAACCTCGACTTCGAGTCCGCGGACGCGTTCGAGGCGGCGGTGGCGCAGAGCGGCGCCAAGGTGATGGGCGACGTGCCGAACTTCACCGACCTGACGCCGTCGATCCAGATCAGCGACGTGGCGGACACCTACGCGGCCTGACACGGCCGCGGGTGGCCGGGCGGCGCGCGGCGGCGTGGGCGCCCGGCGCCGGGCACGGGGTTTCCGCCTTCGGCCGCCGCGGCGGGGCTGACGTTGCCGGAAGTTGCGTCAAGAGTGTTCCCGCCGGGGCGAAAACCCTTTACAGCGGTGGGCCAGCGCCGCGCGATCGCGTGGCCGCGACCGACAGGCTTCCGGGGCGTGCGATGCGCCGCCCCGGCCACTGGGCAGGGAACAACGCCATGAACGAACAGAGTGCGACGGGCTCGCTGCACCGCTTCTTCGAGGGGCGTCTGGCCGACACCGATCCGGTGGTCGCCGAGATCATCGCCGCCGAGCTGGTGCGCCAGCAGGACGGCATCGAGCTGATCGCCAGCGAGAACATCTGCTCGGCCGCCGTGCTCGAGGCGCAGGGCAGCGTGCTGACCAACAAGTATGCCGAGGGGCTGCCGGGCAAGCGCTACTACGGCGGCTGCGTCGAGGTCGACAAGGTCGAGCAGCTCGCGATCGACCGCATCAAGCAGCTGTTCGAGTGCCAGTACGCCAACGTGCAGCCGCACTCCGGCGCGCAGGCGAACTCGGCGGTGTTCCTGGCGCTCGTGAAGCCGGGCGACACCATCCTCGGCATGAGCCTGGCCGCCGGTGGGCATCTGTCGCATGGTGCGGCGCCGAACATGTCGGGCAAGTGGTTCAACGCGGTGCAGTACGGCGTGCGGCGCGAGGACGGGCTGCTGGACTACGAGCAGCTTGAGTCGCTGGCGCGCGAGCACAGGCCGAAGCTGATCATCGCGGGGGGGTCGGCGTATCCGCGGTTCATCGACTTCGAGCGCATCCGCCGCGTGGCGGACGAGGTGGGCGCCTACTTCCTCGTCGACATGGCGCATTTCGCGGGCCTGGTCGCGGCGGGGCTGTATCCGAGCCCGCTGCCGCATGCCCACGTCTGCACCAGCACGACGCACAAGACGCTGCGCGGGCCGCGGGGCGGGATCATCCTGAGCAACGACCCGGAGCTGGGCAAGAAGTTCAACTCGGCGGTGTTCCCCGGCATCCAGGGCGGGCCGCTGATGCACGTCATCGCGGGCAAGGCGGTCGCGTTCGGCGAGGCGCTGCGGCCGGAGTTCCGGGCGTACCAGCGTTCGGTGCAGGACAATGCGCGCGCGCTGGGCGAGACGCTGGTGGCGGCCGGGCTCGACATCGTCACGGGCGGCACGGACAGCCACATGGTGCTCGTCGACCTGCGGCCGAAGAAGGTCACGGGCAAGGTGGCCGAGGCGACGCTGGAGCGGGCGCACATGACGGCGAACAAGAACGCCATCCCCTTCGACCCGGAGAAGCCGGCGATCACCTCGGGCATCCGCCTGGGCACGCCGGCGGGGACGACGCGCGGCTTCGGCACCGCCGAGTTCAGGCAGGTCGGCGAGATGATCAACGAGGTGCTCGAGGGCTTCGCGCAGGCGAACGACGGGGACAACTCGCGGGTCGAGAAGCTGGTCGGCGACCGGGTGCTGGAGCTGTGCGCACGGTTCCCGATCTACCAGGGGCGGTGAAGGCAAGGCTGGGGGGCGAGGCCGCCCCCCAGACCCCGGCATCCCTGGGGTTCTTTTCCATGTGTGCCGGTCCAGGGCGGCTCGCCCTGGCGGGTCCAGGGCAGAGCCCTGGCCTTGCTTCCTGATGCGCTGTCCGTTCTGCGGCCATGACGACAGCCAGGTGAAGGACAGCCGTCCCACCGAGGACAACGGCGCGATCCGGCGGCGGCGTTCCTGCCCCAGTTGCGGGCAGAGGTTCACGACGATCGAGCGGGTGCAGCTGCGCGAGCTGACGGTGGTGAAGTCGGACGGGCGGCGGGTGGCGTTCGACCGGGAGAAGCTGCTGCGCTCGATCAGCATCGCGCTGCGCAAGCGGCCGGTGCAGGAGGAGCGCATCGAGCGGGTGGTCAACGGCATCGTGCGCCAGCTCGAGGCGTCGGGCGAGGTCGACATCCCGTCGAGCAAGATCGGCGAGCACGTGATGGACACGCTCAAGGAGGTGGACGCGGTGGCGTATGTCCGCTTCGCCAGCGTGTACCGCGACTTCCGCGAGGCCCGGGACTTCGAGGCCTTCCTGGGCTCGCTCGCGCCCCCCACATAGCCGCGTCATGGACGATGTCGACGGGATGCGCGCGGCGCTGGCGATGGCGCGGCGCGGGCTGGGCGTGACTTGGCCGAACCCCTCTGTAGGATGCGTCGTCGTGTCGCGCGACGGGCGGGTCGTCGGACGCGGGCGGACGGCGGACGGGGGGCGGCCGCACGCGGAGGCGGTGGCGCTGGCGATGGCGGGGGAGGCGGCGCGGGGCGGGTGCGCGTTCGTGACGCTGGAGCCGTGCAGCCATGTCGGGGAGACGCCGCCGTGCGCGGACGCGCTGGTCGTGGCGGGCGTCGCGCGTGTGGTCGTGGGCTGCGGCGATCCGGACGCCAGGGTGAGCGGGCGGGGGGTGGCGCGGCTGCGGGCGGCGGGGGTCGACGTCGTCGAGGGCGTGCTGGGCGAGGCGGCGCGCGAGGTGGCGGCGGGGTTCCTGTCGCGGGTGGAGCGGGGGCGGCCGGTGGTGACGCTCAAGCTGGCGAGCAGCCTGGACGGGCGGATCGCCACGCGCACGGGGGACAGCCGGTGGATCACGGGGGCGGAGGCGCGCAGGGCCGGGCACGCACTGCGGGCGTCGCATGACGCGGTGATGTGCGGGGTGGGGACGGTGCTGGCGGACGATCCCGAGCTGACGTGCCGGCTGGCGGGGGCGCGGGGGCGGCCGCTGGTGCGGGTGGTGGCGGATTCGGCGCTGCGCACGCCGGCGGGGGCGCGGCTGGTCGTGACGGCGGGGGAGGCGCC
>CAXSER010000387.1:0-3096 GCA_964236315.1 uncultured Acetobacteraceae bacterium
CCCGGCTTCGCGCGCCACGCCGGGTCCGCGCCGACGCCCCAGGGTTTGCGCAACGCGCCCCCCGCTCTAAGTGAGGCATCCCGGCCGGTCGCACGACCACGGCGAAAGACGCCCGTGCGCCACGCCCGCACCCCCTCGCGCCCGGCGCGGCGGCGGACGCGGGCCGGGGCAGGGGAGGGCGCCGCGACGGCGCGTGTGGGAAGGACTGGCGATGCCGGACGGTGCCGACGTGACGCGCGAGGCGATGGAGTTCGACGTGGTGGTGGTGGGCGCCGGCCCCGCCGGCCTGGCCGCCGCCATCCGCCTCAAGCAGCTCTCCCCCGAGACGACGGTGTGCGTGGTGGAGAAGGGCGGCGAGGTCGGCGCCCACATCCTGTCCGGCTGCGTGCTGGAGCCCCGCGCGCTGGACGAGCTGCTCCCCGACTGGCGCGAGCGCGGCGCCCCCCTGAACACGCCCGCGGGCGAGGACCGCTTCCTCCTGCTCACCCGCACCCGCTCGATCCGCCTGCCCACGCCGCCGCAGATGCACAACGCCGGCAACTACGTGGTCAGCCTCGGCGACGTGTGCCGCTGGCTCGCCGGGCAGGCCGAGTCCCTCGGCGTGGAGATCTACCCAGGCTTCGCCGCCGCCGAGCTGCTCGTCGAGGACGACGCGGACGGAACCCCGCGCGTCGTCGGCGTCGCCACCGGCGACATGGGAGTCCTGCGCGACGGCACCCCCGGCCCCAACCACCAGCCCGGCATGGAGCTGCGCGCCGCCTACACCCTGTTCGGCGAGGGCTGCCGCGGCTCGCTCGCCAAGCAGCTCATGGACCGCTTCGCCCTGCGCGACGGCATCGACCCGCAGACCTACGCCCTGGGCATCAAGGAGCTGTGGGAGATCCCCGCAGCCCACCACAAGCCCGGCCTGATCGAGCACACCATCGGCTGGCCGCTCGACGCCAGCACCTACGGCGGCGCCTGGCTCTACCACTTCGGCGACAACCTGGTCAGCGTCGGCTTCGTGGTCGGCCTGGACTACGCCAACCCCTGGCTCTCCCCCTTCGACGAGATGCAGCGCCTCAAGACCCACCCCGCCATCGCCCGCCACCTGCAGGGCGGCCGCCGCATCAGCTACGGCGCCCGCGCGCTGAGCGAGGGCGGCGCGCAGTCCGTGCCGAGGCTGACCTTCCCCGGCGGCGCCCTGATCGGCGACTCCGCCGGCTTCCTCAACGTCGCCAAGATCAAGGGCACCCACGCCGCGATGAAGTCCGGCATGCTCGCCGCCGAGGCCCTCGCCGACGCGCTTGCCGACGGCCGCCCCGCCGAGCCCGAGTCCTACGCCGCCCGCGTGCGCGCCTCCTGGCTGTGGACCGAGCTGCACGAGGTCCGCAACATCCGCCCGAGCTTCGCCCGCTTCGGGATGTGGGGCGCGCTGCTCTACTCCGCGATCGACACGTACGTCCTGCGCGGCCGCGCCCCCTGGACCTTCCGCCACCGCCACGCCGACCACGAGACCCTGCGCCCCGCCGCGCAGTCCACCCGCATCGCCTACCCTAAGCCCGACGGCGTGCTGACCTTCGACCGCCTCTCCTCGGTGTTCCTCAGCAACACCAACCACGAGGAGGACCAGCCCGTGCACCTGCGCCTGCGCGACCCCTCGCGCTGGCTCCCCGTCAACTGGCAGCGCTTCGCAAGTCCGGAGAGCCGCTACTGCCCCGCCGCCGTCTACGAGCCCGAGGGCGTGGAGTCCGGCACGCCCCACCTGCACATCGCCGCGCAGAACTGCGTCCACTGCAAGACCTGCGACATCAAGGACCCCACCCAGAACATCGACTGGGCCACCCCCGAGGGCGGCGGCGGGCCCGGCTATCCGGGCGGCATGTAGCGCAGCAAGGAAGGCCAGAGGCTCTGCCTCTGGACTCCGCCAAAGGCTCGCCTTTGGAAACATTCTCCAAGGCCGGAGTCGCCGGCCCCGGCAATCTTCCGGATGCCGGTCCAGGGCGGCTCGCCCTGGCGGGTCCAGGGCAGAGCCCTGGCCTTGCCTAAAGCTCCGGGATGCACGCCAGCACCGGCAGCCCCAGCCGCCGCTCGACCTGCTCCGGCGAGAGGAACCCCGGCCGCGTGGCGTCGGACAGCACCGCGGTGCCCGCGCCGACGAGCAGGCTGAACACCACGCCGGCGGCCAGGATCGGCAGCGTCAGGCGGTGCGGCCTGAGCGGCACGCGCGCCGGCTGGATCACGCGGACGTTGGTGGCGCGTTCGGCGGCGACGGCCTCGACCATGCGGCGGTCCTCCAGGACCTTGGCGGAGGCGCGGTAGGCGCTGTCGGCGACCTCGCGGCGGCGCTCGAGCTGCTGCAGGGCCTCGTCGCTGGCCTGCAGGTCGTGCAGCGCGGCCTCGACGGCGTGCGCGTCGGCGGCGAGGGCGGCGCCGCGGGCGGTCTCGGCGCGCAGGTCGGTGCTCGCGCGGTCGGCGTCGATGGAGAGCGCGTCGAGCGTGGGGTTGCGGGTCTGGCGCTGCACGGAGCTGGAGCGGTCGGCGCGCAGGCGGGACAGCTCGGCCTCGCGGGCGGCGACCTGGCTCTGCGCGTCCTGCATCACGCGGCTGGTGGGCAGGTAGCGGGTGGCGAGGTCGGCGGCGCGGCCGCGCAGGTCCTGCAGGCCTGCGGTCAGGGTGGCGGCGCGGCTGTCGGGGTCGTCCTCGGTGTAGCCGCGCACGGAGGCGGGGGTGGCGGCGAGCTGGCGGGCGATGGAGGCGACGCGGGCGGTCAGCTGGGCGCGGCTGGCCTCGGAGTCCGCGATCGCGCGGGCCAGGTCGTCGCGGCGGTGCAGCAGCAGGTCGCGCTGCAGGCCGAAGGAGTCGATGTCGTGGGACGCCTTGAAGGCGGCGAGCGCCGTGTCGGCCTGCTGCAGCGTGTCGGCCAGCGCGCGCACCTGGGTCTGCACGGTGGCGGACTGCACGTCGCCGTACAGCGCGTGGCGGCGCTCCAGGTAGAGGGCGACCAGGGTGTTGACGACCTCGGCGGCGACGTCGGGGTCGCGGTTGCGGAAGGTCACGGTGAGCACGTTGGCGTCCTTGGCCGCCTCGGTGACGAGATCGGTGTCGAAGCGGCGG
>CAXSER010000388.1:0-3072 GCA_964236315.1 uncultured Acetobacteraceae bacterium
GATGTGCGCGGCCAGCGCCAGCCGCGCCAGCTCGGCCCGCTCGTTGGTGGACAGCCAGAGGGCGAGCACGCGGCCCCACAGCATCGTGTCCGCAGGGGTCCAGGGCGCGGGCGGGCCGAGCAGCGGCGCCTCCAGCGACGCCAAGCGGCCGCGCGACGACGTCCATGCGTTGACCCCGGCGGCGTATGCCTCCAGCAACTCGCGCAGTTCCGGGGAGGCCGCCGCCGCGTCGGCCTCGGCGAGGCGGCGCAGGCCGAGGGTGCGCATCATGCGGTCGAGCGGCACGGCATCCGGCCCCGCCAACTCGGCCAGCCGCCCGGAGCCGACCGCGCGCAGTAGCGTCATCTGCGACAGCCGATCGCGAGCGTGCAGCACGCCGAGCGCCGCGGCGGCGTCCGCCTCTGTGGCGGCCTGGATGCGGGGGATGCCGTCGCCATCGAGGGTGACGTGAGCCTGCGTGGACAGCACGGGGATGCGCAGGGCCAGATGGCGCGGCGGCAGGGTCAGCGCCGCCACGCCAGCGGCACCGCCGGCCGCCACGAGCAGCAGGGCGGTCGAGCCGAAGGCGAGAAAGCGGACGGTGCGCATCGCGGCCGATCGTGCACGGGTGGGCAGGGGGGTGGCAGGGCGTGGCAAGCAAGGTCGAGGCTCTGCCTCAAACTCCGCCAAAGGCTCGCCTTTGGAAACCTGACTTAAGGGAGAGGTTTCCCAGGGCCCCTGGACTCTGGCGGGTTCGGGCAGAACCCGGCCTTTGCCTTGCTACGCCTCAGCAGCCCTCGGCGCCGCCAGGATCAGTGCACGTAGCCGAAGGAGGGCGCGCCGAGGCCGGGGCAGGAGCAGTGCTCGCCGACGCGGACCTGCTGCGGCAGACGGCACTGGTAGACGCCGGCCGCGCACACGTAACCGTAGCCGTCTGCGACCTGCGGGCCGACCGGGCTGGCGACGCCGGTGCAGCCGCCGAGCAGTGCGAGCAGGGCCGCGGCGACGAGGCGGGCGCGGGTCGGGAGGATGCTGGAACGCGTCATGGGAGGCTCCTGGTGGCCATGGCGGCCGGGCGAAAGGGGCGGAATGAGTTCTCAATGCATCAGGGGAACGCGCAGGAAGCTCTCCCGATCCGCCGAGGTGACGGCGATGTCCATCTCCGCGCCGAGGCGGCCGATGCGCAGCGCCACGCGGGCGCCGGCATTGCCAGCGGACCAGACGCGGCGCCACAGCGCGGACAGCTCGCGGATCTCCTCCTCGCCGACGGCGAGCACGCGATCGCCGACCATCAGGCCGGCCTTCTCCGCCGGGCCGCCATCGGCGAGGCCGCCGACCACGATCGTGTCGTCGTCCTCCATGGCGTAGATGCCCAACCATGGACGCGGCGGACGGTTGACCCGGCCGAGCGTGCGCAGGTCGTCCAGGATCGGCAGCAGGCGCGCGATCGGCACGACCATGTTCATGTCCACGCGGCGACCGCGCGCGTCGCCCTGCTGCAGGATCAGCGAGGCCACGCCGAGCAGGCGGCCGTCCTGGCCGATCAGCGCGGCGCCGCCCCAGAACGGGTGCGCGGGCGCCGTGAAGATCGCGTCGTCGAGCACGTACTCCCAGTAGCCGGCGAACTCCTGGCGCGCGACCACGTGGGTCTCGATCGCGCGCGTCATGCCGCCCTGCGCGGCCAGGATCGCGGTGGAGCCGACCTCCGGGCCCTGCGTGGTGCTGAACTCCAGCGCGGGCGCGTTGAGGCGGCCGAGCGGCTGCACGATGGCGAAGCCGCTCTCCGCGTCCACGCCGAGGGTGTGGCCCTGCACGGCGCCGCCGCCCGGCGTGGTCAGCCAGATCGTCTCGGCCTCCATCACCAGGTAGCCCATGGTCAGCACCAGGCCGCCGGCGATCACCACGCCGGAGCCGTCGCGCTCGGTGCCCAGGGCGCCCGCGGTGAAGGCGTCGGCGGGCACGCTGGAGCGCACGCCGATCACGCTGAGCAGCGCGGTGTCGAGGTCGAACGTGTAGTCGCTCTGGTCCGGCCTGAGCTTGGGCGGAATCTCCGGCTCCTTCCTGGGCATTGGTCTGGGCGCTCCCTGGTGTCCGTGGCGAGCATGCACCGGCATGCGACGCAGCATAGTCCCGCACCGCCGCCGCCGCGAGCCAATCTGCGGTTGCAGATCCCGCAATCGTCTCGCGCGCGCGCCGGCGATGCACTAGTGTCCGGCGCGGACAGTGGATGCACCCATGGCGCCGGCCCCGTCACCTGAAGATCCGTTCATTCTCGTGCCGGCCACGACGCGGGCGCGGCGACCCGGCGAGAATGGCACGGCCGCGGCGGGATACCTGCCGGCGCTGGACGGGCTGCGCGCGGCGGCGGTGCTGCTGGTGGTCGCCTCGCACGCCGGGCTGGAGCGGGCGGTGCCGGGCGGGCTGGGCGTGACGGTGTTCTTCGCGGTCAGCGGCTTCCTGATCACCCGCCAGCTGGTGGCGCAGCACCGGCGCGACGGCCGCGTCGGGCTGAGCGGGTTCTACCGCCGCCGGCTGCTGCGGCTGGTGCCGGCTTGGCTCGCCTACGTGGTGCTGGCGGGCGGGGCGTTCGTGCTGGCAGGCGGCTGGATCGGACCTGGCGGCTGGGCCGCGGCGCTGGGCCAGGGCGGCAACTACTACCAGCTGGTCAGCGGCTACCGTTCGGGGCTGCCGGGCGTGCGCCACCCGTTCAACATCCTGTGGTCGCTGGCGGTGGAGGACCACTTCTACCTGCTGTGGCCGGCGGTGCTGCTGGCATGCTTGGCGCGCGGGCGGCCCGGCCGGGCGCTGGGGCTGTGCCTGGCAGCGTGCGGAGTGGTGCTGGCGTGGCGCCTGTGGCTGCTGGGCGACTGCTTCGGCCCGCGGCCGGGCGGATGGGCATGCCTGCGCATCGAGGACAACCCGGCGTTCCGCTACAACCGCCTGTACCTTGCGACCGACACGCGGCTGGACTCGATCGCGTGGGGCGCGGTGCCGGCGCTGCTGCTGGCGCTGCGGCCGGCATGGGGCGCGCGGCTGGCGGCGGCGCGCGTGCTGCCGGCGCTGGCGCTGGCGGTCCTGGCGGCGAGCCTGGCA
>CAXSER010000389.1:0-3071 GCA_964236315.1 uncultured Acetobacteraceae bacterium
CCCCACGCCGCCAGCGCCCACCACCACCCCGCCCGCCGGTCCGCCGACGCCGCCAGCCCCGCCGCCGCCAGCCCGCTCGCGCACACCGACCACGCGGCGGCCACCCCCGGATGCGCCATCAGGTCGCGCACGTGCATCACCCCCGACGCCCCGGCGCCCGGCCACAGGAACGGCTCCACCAGAGCGCGCAGCACCGCCAGCGTGCTGCCGAAGCTCGTGTCGAACAGCACCAGCAGCCCGACGGCCAGGGCGGGCAGGGCGGCCAGCGTCGCCCCCAGCACGCTGCTCGCCGCCACCACCCCCAGTAGCCCCCACCGCGCCGCCGCCGCCAGCGACCGCAGCCCTGCTCCGGCCCCCGGCCGCGGGCTCAGGCCCGCAGCACGCCCCCTGTCGCCTTGCCCACCGCCGCGACCACCTTGGCCGACGCCGCCTCGATCTCGGCGTCCGTCAGCGTGCGCTCGCGCGGCTGGAACACCACCTCGATCCCCACCGACACCCGCCCCGCCTCGACCTTGTCCCCCGCGTAGCGGTCGAACAGCGTGACGCCCGCCACCAGCGTCCGCTCCGCCCCCCGCGCCGCGCGCAGCACGGCCTCCGCCGCCACGCCCTCGTCCACCAGGAACGCGAAGTCCCGCCTGACCGCCTGGAACGCCGGCAGGTCCGGCACGCCCTTCTTCCGCCGCTTCGGCTCGGCCACCGCGTCCAGCAGCGCCTCGAACCCCGCCGCCGGCCCCTCGATCCCCAGCGACTGCGCGACGCGCGGATGCAGCTCGCCGAACCACCCCAGCACCGTGCGCGGCCCCTGCCGCACCGTCCCAGAGCGCCCCGGATGATAGTGCCCCGGCGCGTCCGCGGTGACGCCCAGCGCCTCCATCGGCACCCCCAGCGCGGCCAGCAGCGCCAGCAGGTCCGCCTTCGCCCCCATCGCCCCCGGCCCCGCCTGCGTCCCGCTCCAGTGCCGCGCCGCAACCCCCGCGCGCAGCCCCGCCGCCACCTGGTGCTGCGGCGTCTCCCCCGCCGGCCCCGCCGCCGTGCCCGGCAGCACGCCGAACCCCGGCCCGACCTCGAACAGCGCCGCCTCGGCCATCCCCCGCGCCGCGTTGCGCCCCGCCGCCAGCACCAGGCTCGCGAGCGGCGTCGGCCGCATCCGGTCCAGGTCCGACGCGATCGGGTTCAGCAGCCGCAACCCCTCGTCGTCGCCCCCGAACAGCGCCGCCTCGCCCGACGCCATGAAGCTGAACGACACGCACTCCGCCATCCCCCGAGCCGCCAGCACCCGCCGCGCCAGCGCGCCGCGCGCCTGCCGCGCCGTGAGAGAGGGCAGGGGCACCGCTCCCCCGCGCGGCAGCGACACCGGTGCGATCGCATCCAGCCCGTGCAGCCGCAGCACCTCCTCCAGCAGGTCGCACTCCGCCTCGACCCCGGCCACCACCGCCTCGTCCACCGCCACGCTGCCTGCAGCCGCGACCTCCGCCCCGCCCGCCCCGCCCGACGCCGCGCCGCCCTGCCGCGCCGCGACATCGTTGCGCCACGCCGGCACCGCCACCGTGACCCGCACGTCGTCGCGCCCCACCTCGGCGAAGCCCAGCCGCCCGAGCAGCGCCACCGCCTCGTCCGCGCCCACCTCCGCCCCGCCGAGCCCCGCGATCCTCTCGAACCGCAGGCTTGCCGTCCTCCGCCACGCAGGCTCCCCCCCCGCCGACACCACGTCGCTCGCCTCCCCCCCGCACAGGGCAAGAATCATCCGCGTCGCCGCCTCCATCGCGTCCGGCAGCATCGCCTGGTCGAGCCCCCGCTCGAACCGCGCCCGCGCATCGCTGGCGATCCCGAGCCTGCGCCCCGTCAGCGCGACCCGCACCGGATCGAACAGCGCGCACTCCACGAACACGCTGGTGGTCTCCGCCGACACGCCGGTGGCCTCGCCCCCCATCACCCCCGCGATCGACTGCACGCCGACCGCATCCGCGATCACGCAGTCCCCCGCCTCCAGCACGCGCTCCTTCCCGTCCAGCGCCCGCAGCACCTCCCCCGCCCGCGCCGCACGCACGGTCAGCGTGTCCCCTTCCACCCGGTCCGCGTCGAACACGTGCAGCGGCCGCCCGAGGTCGATCGTGAAGAGGTTCGTGATGTCCACGAGCGCCGAGATCGGCCGCAGCCCGACCGAGCGCAGCCGCGCCTGCAGCCACGCCGGGCTCGCCCCGTTGTGCACCCCGCTGACCATGCGCCCGAGCACCCACGGGCACGCCGCGCCGTACTCGTTCGCCCACCCCAGCGGCGTGCGGAACGCGGCCGCCACCGGCTCCGGCGCCCACGCCCGCAGCGTGCCCATCCCCGCCGCCGCCAGGTCGCGCGCCACGCCGCGCACCGACAGCGCGTCCCCACGGTTCGGCGTCACCCCGATCTCGATCACCGGATCGTCCAGCCCCGCCACCGCCGCGTAAGGCGTCCCCGGCGCAGGACCCGTCCCCGACCCGGCCTCGTCGCCGCCCAGCTCGACGATCCCGTCGTGCTCCTCGCCGAGCCCCATCTCGCGCATCGAGACCAGCATCCCCCGGCTCTCGACCCCGCGGATCTCCCCCACCTTGAGCACCGCCCCGCTCGCCGGGATCACGCTCCCCGGCGGCGCGAACACCGTGAGCAGCCCCGCGCGCGCGTTGGGCGCCCCGCACACGACCTGCACCGTCTCCGCCCCGCCCACGTCAACCGTGCACACCCGCAGCCGGTCCGCGTTCGGGTGCTGCACCGCGTCGACCACCCGCGCCACCCGGAAAGGCGCCAGCGCCGCGCCCGGGTCCTCGACCCCCTCGACCTCCAGCCCGATCGCGCTCAGCCGCTCGCACAGCGCGCCCACCGACGCGTCGGTGTCCAGGTGCGTGCGCAGCCACGACATGGAGAACTTCATGCCCCGATCCCCCCGCTTCCCGTTCCCTCGTGCAGGCTGGCCGGCACCAGCGGATTGAACCCGTAGTGCCGCAGCCACCGCCCGTCGCTCTCGTAGAACGGCCGCAGGTCGGGAATGCCGTGCTTGAGCATGGTCACCCGCTCGATCCCCATGCCGAACGCGAACCCCT
>CAXSER010000390.1:0-3065 GCA_964236315.1 uncultured Acetobacteraceae bacterium
GTGGCCGGCGGCACCGCGGCCGGGACCGGTGCGGGCGTCTCGGCGGGCGGCACGCCCGGCCACTGATCGCGACCTGGCAGTCCGCGGGCGCGGGACCGCGGACCTTTCTTCCGGCGCGGCTCTGGGTGACCGGAGCCGCGCCGGGCGACACGAACGGGCGGCAGTGGCGAGAGCCGCTGCCGCCCGTTTCGTCGTGCGGGGTTCGGATGACGACGCGGGCTGCGTCGCGCCGGGCCGCAGGAAGCAGGCCCGGGCTCGCCAAAACCCAGGGGCCCCTGGAAATCCCTCTCCTTCAGTCGTGGATTCCAAAGGCGAGCCTTTGGCGGAGTTTGAGGCAGAGCCTCAACCTTGCCTGCCTTGCCTTCAGGCGCGCCGGCCTCAGTACATCGGCCCGCCGCCCGTGACCGGGACCAGCGCGCCGGTCATGTAGCTGCCCTGGTCGGAGGCCAGCAGGACGTAGGCCGGCGCCAGCTCGGCGGGCTGGCCGGGGCGGCCCAGGACCGTGTCCTTGCCCAGCTCGGCGAGCTCCTCCGGGTCCTTGGCGATCGGCTGGATCGGGGTCCAGACCGGGCCGGGAGCCACGCAGTTCACCCGGATGCCCTGCGGCGCCAGCAGGTTCGAGAGCGCGATGGTCAGGCTGGCGATCGCGCCCTTGGTGGCGGCGTAGATCAGCATGCCCTTGCCCGCTGTCTTGGCCTGGATGCTGGTGGAGTTCACGATCGCCGAGCCGGGCTTCATGTGCGGCACGGCGGCCTGCGTCAGGTAGTACATCGCGAACACGTTGGTGCGGAACGACTCGTCGATCTCCGACGCGGTGACGTCGGACAGCGCCTTGTTCACGGCCTGGTGGGCGGCGTTGTTGACGAGGATGTCCAGGCGGCCGAGCCGCGCCACTGTCTGCTCGACCAGGCTGTGGCAGTGCGCCTCGTCCTGGATGTCGCCCGGGAGCAGCACGATGCGCCGGCCGGCCTTCTCCACCCAGCGTGCGGTCTCCTCGGCGTCACCCTGCTCGACCGGGAGGTAGGAGATCGCCACGTCGGCGCCCTCGCGGGCGTAGGCGATGGCGACCGCGCGGCCGATGCCGGAGTCGCCGCCGGTGATCAGCGCCACGCGGCCGGCGAGCAGGCCCTTGCCGACGTAGCTCTCCTCGCCGTGGTCGGGGGGCGGGTCCATCTTCCCGTCGAGGCCGGGGGCGGGCTGCTGCTGGTCGCCGGGGTAGGGGAGGGTGGCGCCGGCGGTGCGCGGGTCGGTGGTCATGGCGGAAGGCTCCGGTTGTCTGCCGGCTCCTACGCGGGGGGGAGCGGCGGGATGCCCCAGAGCAAGAAAGGTTGAGGCCCCGCTTTCAGGCATTGGGCCTCAAACTCCGCCAAAGGCTCGCCTTTGGAATCCTCGACTCAGGGAAGGGGCCGTGGCCAGGCGTGCAGCGCGGCGTCGGCGATCGCCAGCAGCGAGGCACGCGTCGCGCCGTCGCGCGCCAGGGTGGACAGGCCCTGGACGACCGCCATGACCAGCCCGGACAGCGCGGCGGCGTCGGTCGCGGGCGGCAGCAGCCCGGCGGCGGCGTCGCGCTCGATGCGGGCGTGGAGCTGGGCCGCGATCGTGGCCCGGATGCCTGCGACCGCGTGCCGGACGCCGGCGGAGGCGGGCGATCCGCTCGCCGTCGCGCTGGCCAGCAGGCAGCCCCGCGGGGTGTCCTCGCCGGTGTAGGCGGTGGCCGCGGCCGCCAGCATGTCGCGCGCGGCGTCGCGCGCCGTCGCGGCGCCGTCGATCGCCTGGCGCATCGCCTCCGCGTCGCCGGCGTACAGGCGCACCGCCTCCAGGAACAGCCGCTCCTTGTCGCCGAACGCGGCGTACAGGCTGGGCGTGCTCACCCCCATCGCCGCGGTGAGGTCGGCGATCGACGTCGTCTCGTAGCCGTGGCGCCAGAAGGCGTGCATCGCCCGCTCCAGCGCCACGCCGCGGTCGAACGACAGCGGGCGGCCCGTCCTGCGGCGCGGCGGTGGTTCGGCGGGTTCCATAGCGATCACTCGGAAAGGTGTTGACGTCGGGCGGCGGGCGTCGCATGGGTTCTGTAGCAGTCAGTACGAAAGTCCGCACCCCATGTCCCTCACGAACTTCCGCACCCTGGGCCGCTCCGGCCTGGTGGTCAGCCCGCTGGCGCTGGGCACCATGACGTTCGGGCAGGCGGCCTGGGGCGCCGACGAGGCGGAGTCGCGGGCGATCTTCGACGCCTACCGCGACGCCGGCGGCAACTTCGTCGACACCGCCGACATCTACTCTGGCGGCGAGAGCGAGGCGATGGTCGGGCGGTTCATCCGCGAGACCGGCGCGCGCGACGAGGTCGTGCTGGCCACCAAGTTCGCGTTCAACGCGTCGCGCAGCCCGCTCGCGCCGGGCGGGACGGGCGGCGGCAACCCCAACGCCGGCGGCTGCGGGGCGAAGAACATCCACCGCGCGATCGACGCCTCGCTGCGCAGGCTCGGGACCGACTTCGTCGACCTCTACTGGATGCACATCTGGGACGGCGTCACCCCGGTCGAGGAGATCGTGCAGACGCTGTGCGGCCTCGTGCGCCTGGGCAAGATCCGCCACTACGCGCTGTCGGACATGCCGGCCTGGCTGGCGATGAAGGCGGCGACGATCGCCTCGGAGCGCCGCATCCCCGGGCCGGTCGCGATGCAGGTCGAGTACTCGCTGGTCGCGCGCGACGTCGAGGCCGAGCACGTCCCGGCGGCGCGCGAGGCCGGGATGGGCGTGATGCCGTGGAGCCCGCTGGCCGGCGGCTTCCTCGCCGCGAAATACGACCGCACCGACACCGCCGGCCGCGGCCGGCTGAGCGGGGCCAACCCGTTCGGCGACAGCAAGTTCGCGCCGCGGAACTGGGACATCCTCGCGGTGCTCAGGGACGTCGCGGCGGAGGTCGGGCGGCCCGCGGCGCAGGTCGCGCTGGCCTGGACGATGGCGCGGCCGGGAGTCGCCTCGACGCTGGTCGGCGCGCGCACCGTGGCGCAGCTCGCGGACGCCGTCGCCGCGGCGGGCCTGCGGCTCGGCGAGGCGCACACGCG
>CAXSER010000391.1:0-3045 GCA_964236315.1 uncultured Acetobacteraceae bacterium
CCGCCAGCGATGCAGCGGCACCGGCACCAGCCGCTCCGCCTCGCGCAGCAGGGTCTCCCCGGCGCGCGCCATGTGGGTGGCGAGCAGCCTCGCCAGGTCGCCGCGGTCGCCGTACTTCAGCCCCAGGATCAGTCCCGCCGAGCGCCGGTCGTAGGCCAGCGCGGCACGCGCCCGGCCCCAAGGTGGCGGCGCGCGCCGGCAGTCCTCGCACCGGCGCTGTGCGCCGCCGAGCGCCTCGCTGGCGAACGCCCGCCCGCACTGCCCGCAGCATGGCTCGCGCAGGAACACCAGCGCCCCCCAGCACGGCGCGCAGAAGCTGCCCGCGCGATCGACCGGCCGCTCGCACGCCGGGCAGTGCGGCGGCAGCAACAGGTCGAGCGCCGCCCAAGCGCCGTGCGCCAGCCCGCCCCGCAGGACTGCCGCCCCAAAACGCCGGCCGGGCGGCGCGACGGTCTCATCGAGCATCATGGCCCCGCTCCGGCGACCGCGGCGGCCGGGTTGCACCCTCTGGCCCCGACACCCGCACCTTCTGCAACTTAAGCGCGCAACGGCCTTGCATGTCACGTCGCTCGGCACGACGTCCGTAACATGAGCGATGCCCGGATCTTCGATCGCGGCGTCGTGCGCAGGCATCGCGACCGCGCCGCCTCCAGTCTTGGCGGCACCACCGATGTGCTCCGCGACGTCGCGGACCGCCTGCTCGACCGCCTCGACGACACCACGCGCCGGTTCACCGCGGCGCTCGACGTCGGCGGGCGCGGCGTGGTGGCGCCGCTGCTGCGCGCGCGGGGCATCGGCGTGGTGAGCTGCGACCTGTCGCCGCGCATGGCCGCGCTGAACGGCGGCCCGGCGCTGGCCGCGGACGAGGAGAGGCTGCCCTTCGCGGAGGAGAGCTTCGACCTGGTGGTGGCGAACCTGTCGCTGCACTGGATCAACGACCTGCCCGGCTGCCTGGTGCAGCTGCGCCGCGCCCTGCGCCCGGACGGGCTGTTCCTGGCCAGCGTGCCCGCGCTCGGCACCCTCGACACCCTGCGCACCGCACTGACCGAGGCCGAGCTTGCGCTGTGCGGCGGCGCCTCGCCGCGGGTCTCGCCGTTCGCCGAGCTGCGCGACTGCGCCGCCCTGCTGCAGCGCGCAGGCTTCGCCATGCCGGTCGCCGACGCCGATGACCTGACCCTGCTGTACGCCGACCCGCTGGCGCTGCTGCGCGAGCTGCGCGCCGCCGGCGAGACCAACGCGGTGCTGCTGCGCGACCGCCGCACCCCGCCGCGCGCGCTGTTCCCGGCCGCGCTTGCCGCGATGCCGCAGCAGGACGGCCGCCTCGCCGCGCGCCTGCGCCTGGCCATGCTGACCGGCTGGGCACCCAGCCCAGACCAGCGGCCCGCCGCCCCGCGCGGCAGCGGCAGGGTGAGCCTCGCCGACGTCCTCGGCCGTCCCGATCCCGCGCCATGAGCCGGGCGCCTGCCCGCCCCGCCCCGCCGGCACCCGCCGGCGTCGCCGACATCCGCCCTTGCACCGCTCGCGCCGACAGGCTACGCGGGCTGCCCCGGACCGCAGCGTCCGCACGCCCGCGAAGGACGCCGCCCTGCCCCACGCCGCAGTCCGAGTCGCCGTGCTGGCAGGGGTCGTCCTGCTCTGCAGCTGCGCTGCCCGTCCGCCTACGCTCCCGGCAGCCCCGGTGTCGGCCGCGACCCCGTCCGGCGACGCCACCGGCCCGCCGCACGACGACGGCGCGCCGGAGCGGGGCGCGAACGGCGCAGCGATGCTGCCGCAGCCGTACTGAGCCGGCCAGCCCGCGCGCCATGCTGGCCTGCGCCGGCGTACCGGTCCAACATACTCCCGTATGGCAATCCTGTTGAGGAGCACGGTCACCGACCTGCTGTCCGGCCTGCGCAGGCCCTGGCTGCCCTGCGCCGCGCTGGTGCTGCTGGTCGTCCCCGGCACGGTGAAGGTGGGGTCGCCCGGCACCGCATGGCCGGAGGCGGGACGCGCCGCCTATCGCCGCCCGATCGACCTCCCGTTCCCCACCGACGATCCCTACACCCGGGCGAAGGCCGAGCTGGGCCAGGCGCTGTTCTTCGACCCCGCCTTGTCCGGAACCGGCGCCAAGGCCTGTGCCAGCTGCCACAACCCCGGGCTGTCGTACGGCGACGGCCTGGCGGTCGAGGCCGGGGTGGCCGGGCGGACCAACGGCATCCGCACGCCCACCCTGCTCAACGTCGCCTGGATCGAGGCCGCCGGCTGGGACGGGCACTTCGCCGATATCGCCGACGTGACGCTGCCCGCGATCGCCAACCCCCTCATCATGGGCGCCAGCGTGGATGGCGTGCTCGCCCGGATCGCGGCGACGCCCGGGTATCGCAGCGCGTTCGCCGACGCCTATCCCGGCGGCGCGATCGACCGCGCCACCCTGCGCTCCGCGATCGCCACCTACGTCCGCACCATCGCGTCCGGCCCCGCCCCGTTCGACCGCTGGGTCGCGCACGACGAGTCCGCGATCAGCGACTCTGCCAAGCGCGGCTTCGTCCTGTTCAACGGCCGGGCCGGCTGCTCCGGCTGCCACAGCGGCTGGGCGTTCACCGACGGCTCGTTCCACGACACCGGCGCGGCCGCCGACTCCAAGCCCGGCCGTGGCGCGCTGTTCCCCACCTCGGTGAAGCTGCAGCACGCCTTCAAGGTGCCGACGCTGCGCGACGTCGCGCGCCGCGCACCCTACATGCACGACGGCTCCTACCCGGACCTCGGCGCGGTGCTCGACCTGTACGACCGCGGCGGCACCGACCGCGCGAGCCTGTCCGAGCAGATCCACCCGCTCGGCCTCGCGCAGGGCGAGCGCGACGACCTGCTGGCGTTCCTCGCCACGCTGACCTCGGACCCCGCCCCGGTGGCCGTGCCCGTGCTGCCGCGGCCCTAGCAAGGCCAGGAGCGCTGCCCCCTGCCCTGGCGCGAAGGCCCGCCGAAGGCGCGCCTTCGTAAACCCTCACCCTAACCAAGGCCGGTCCAGGGGCGGCTCCCTCCGGTGGCCTTTCCAACGATCCAGGCGGA
>CAXSER010000392.1:0-3038 GCA_964236315.1 uncultured Acetobacteraceae bacterium
CGGACGCCAACACGCTGCTGTGGGTCACGGACCACTGCCTGCGCAGCTGGGACCGCATCAACGTCATCGTCGCGGGCAAGCAGCCGGAGCCGCAGTGGCTCGGCATGGACGCGGCCATCCGGCACTGCGAGGCCGGCCTCGGCATCTGGGAATGGGCCGGCAGCGACATGCTGGCCGACGGCATCAGCGACCCCGAGGTGGTCATGGCCTGCGCCGGCGACGTGCCGACGCTGGAGTGCATGGCGGCCGTCGACCTGCTGCGCGCGCAGGTGCCCGACCTGCGGATCCGCGTCGTCAACGTGGTCGACCTGATGACGCTGCAGCCGAAGGCGGACCACCCGCACGGGCTGTCCGAGGAGGAGTTCGACGGCATCTTCACCACGGACAAGCCGGTGATCTTCGCCTTCCACGGCTATCCCGCGCTGGTGCACCGCCTGGTCTACAACCGCGCCAACCACGCCAACTTCCACGTCCACGGCTTCGAGGACGAGGGGACCACGACCACGCCGTTCGACATGGTCGTGCTGAACCGGCTGGACCGCTTCCACCTGATGGGCGACGCGATCGACCGCGTGGCGCGCCTGCGCGACCGCGCGGCCCACGCCCGCCAGGCGATCCGCGAGCGCCTCGTCGAGCACCGCCGCCACGTGGACGCGCATGGCATCGACATGCCCGAGATCCGCGACTGGCGGTGGTCGCGCTGAGCGGGGCCCGCGCCGGGACTGCGGGCACGGCGGGCGCCGCACGGGCCGGCAGCGGCACGACCGCCCTGGCGTGACAGGCGGCAAGCTGCTCTGTTCCCCCTGTGCCGCCGGACGTACCGGGCGTGGCGCAAGGGGCACTCTCGCGATGCCGGATGGCGCTTCGGACCGACGCGATGCCGCGCTGCCGCCGCCGGCCGGCGGCGCGCCGCGGGCCGGGGACCGTGCGGGGTTTCCCGTCGTGGGCATCGGCGCCTCCGCGGGCGGCCTGGAGGCGGCCACCGAGCTGGTGGCGGCCCTGCCGGCCGACGGCGGCATGGCCTACGTCCTGGTCCAGCACCTCGACCCCGACCACGACAGCCTGATGGTGCCCCTGCTGGCGACGCACACCCGGCTCGCCGTGCGCGAGGCGGCCGAGGGGATGGCGGTCGAGCGCGACCACGTCTACGTCATCCCGCCCGACGCCTACCTCGCCGTCGCCGACGCCACGCTGCGCCTCACCCCGCCGGCGGCGCCGCACGGCGCGCGGTTCCCGATCGACTTCCTGCTGCGCTCGCTCGCCGAGCAGCACGGCGCGCGCGCGATCGGCGTCGTGCTCTCCGGCACCGGGACCGACGGCACCCTCGGGCTGGCGGCGATCAGGGAGCGCGGCGGCCTCACCCTGGCGCAGGACCCGTCCGAGGCCGACCAGGACGGCATGCCGCGCAGCGCCGTCGCGGCAGGCGTGGTGGACCTGGTGCTGCCCGCCCGCGACATCGCGGCGGCACTCGTCGCGCACCACCGCACGCCGGAGCCGGACCCGGGCGCGGCGCCGGACGCCGTGCCGGATGCGGCGCACGCGCAGCAGGGGGCGCCTGCGCAGGAGGGCCGGCCCGCGCAGGAGGGGCCGGGGGCGCTGGAGGCGATCCTGGCGCTGGTGCGGGCGAGGTCGGTGCACGACTTCACCCACTACAAGCCGGGCACGCTGCAGCGCAGGATCGAGCGGCGCATGGCGATGCGCTCGATCCCGCCCGCCGACATGGGCCGCTACCTCGCCGTGCTGGCCCGCGACGACGCCGAGCTCGACCACCTCGCCAGGGACCTGCTGATCAACGTCACCCGGTTCTTCCGCGACCCAGAGGTGTTCGAGCTGCTGGCCGCGACGATCATCCCGGACCTGCTGCGCGAGCCGCCTGCCGACCGGCCGCTGCGCATCTGGGTGGCCGGGTGCAGCACCGGTGAGGAGGCGTACTCGCTCGCCATGCTGCTCCGCGAGGCGATCGCGGCCGCCCCCGGCCCGCCCGCGACCACCGTCGGGCTGCAGGTGTTCGCCTCCGACGTGGACCCGCAGATCGTGGCCACCGGCAGGGAGGGCCGCTATCCCGCGTCCATCCGCGACGACGTGTCGCCCGAGCGCCTGGCCCGCTTCTTCACCCGCGACGACCAGGGCTACCGGGTGGGCGCGGAGCTGCGCGCGGCGGTGGTGTTCACGGTGCAGGACGTTCTGGGCGACCCGCCGTTCTCCCGCCTCGACCTGGTGTCGTGCCGCAACCTGCTGATCTACCTCGACCCGCACGCCCAGGCGCGTGTCCTCGCCCGCTTCCATTTCGCCCTCAGGACGAGCGGCGTGCTCCTGCTCGGCAGCGCCGAGACCGCCGGCGACACCGCGGGCCGCTTCGAGGCGATCTCCAGGCCGGCGCGGCTCTACCGCACGATCGGCAGGCGCGGGGCGGGCGGTCCCCTCGACAGCGAGTCGGGCGTGCTCCGCCTGCCGGTGCGACAGGGCCGGGGCGGCGCGGCCTCGCGCCAGGGCGTGCTCGCCGGGCTGTGCGCGCGCTTCGTGATGTCCGCGCACGCGCCCGCGACGATCGTCAGCAACGCGCGCCACGAGTACCTGTATTCCGCGGGGCCCACAGAGCGCTACCTGCGCGTGGCGCCGGGGCAGCCTACCCAGGACCTGCTGGCCATGGTGCGCGAGGACACGCGGCTGCGGCTGCGCTCGGCGATCGGCCAGGCGGCGCAGGGCACAGTGCGAGTCGAGGCGGCGGGTGGGCGGACCGAGCGCAACGGTCACGTCGTGCCGTTCAGGATTGAGGTGCAGCCCGTCTCCCATGAGGGCGAGACGCTGCTGCTGGTCTGCTTCGTCGACGAGCCAGGCCGCGTGCCGGCGCGCGACCAACTCGGTCCGTCCGGGTCGGGGCTGGTCGCCGAGCTGGAGCGAGAGCTGGAGGGAGCGCGCGCCGAGCTGCAGGGGGCGGCGCGCGACCTGGAGTTCTCCAGCCAGGAGCAGAAGGCGATCAACGAGGAGGCGCTGTCCGTCAACGAGGAGGTGCAGTCCACCAACGAGGAGCTGCTGAC
>CAXSER010000393.1:0-3037 GCA_964236315.1 uncultured Acetobacteraceae bacterium
CCCAGGATGAAGGTGCCGTGGATCTTGATGCCGAGCTCGTGGCAGTCCTTGGTGAACTTCTTGGCGACCTCGATCCGCATGCCCTTCTTGATGTTGTAGAGGATCTGCTGGTTGCCGGTCTCGTAGCCGACGAGCAGCAGGCGCAGGCCGTTGTCGCGCAGCACCTTGAGCGTCTCGCGCGGCACGTTCGCCTTGGCGTTGCACGACCAGGTGACGCCCATGCGGCCCAGCTCGCGCGCGATCGCCTCGGCGCGCGGCAGGTCGTCGGTGAAGGTGTCGTCGTCGAAGAAGAACTCGCGCACCTGGGGGAACAGGGCGCGGGCGTGGCGGATCTCGGCGGCGACGTGCTCTGGGCTGCGGGTGCGGTACTTGTGGCCGCCGACCGTCTGCGGCCACAGGCAGAAGGTGCAGTGCGACTTGCAGCCGCGACCCGTGTACATCGACAGGTACGGGTGCATCAGGTAGCCGATGAAGTAGTCCTCGATGCGCAGGTCGCGCTTGTAGACGTCGGACACGAACGGCAGCGTGTCCATGTCCTCGATGATCGCGCGCTCCTTGTTGTGCACGATCACGCCCTCGGAATTGCGGTAGGAGATGCCGTCGACGGAGGCGTAGTCGCGGCCCTCGGCGATCTCCTGGATGGTGAAGTCGAACTCGTTGCGCGCCACGAAGTCGATTACGTCGCCGGCGAGCAGGCTCTGCTCGGGCTGCACCGCGACCTTGGCGCCGACCATGCCGATCTTCAGCGACGGGTTGGCGTCCTTGAGCGCGCGGGCGACCTTGACGTCGGAGGCGAAGCTCGGCGTCGAGGTGTGCATGATGCACAGGTCGCGGCCGCGCACGTCGGCGAGCACGTCCTCGAGCGGCGTGCGCGACGGCGGCGCGTCGATCAGGCGCGAGCCGGGGACCATGGCGGCCGGCTGGGCGAGCCAGGTCGGGAACCAGAACGACTTGATCTCGCGCTTGGCCTGGTAGCGCGAGCCGGCGCCGCCGTCGAAGCCGTCGAACGAGGGCGGCTGCAGGAACAGGGTCTTCATGGTCATGGGCGGGTCATCCCTCTTCCGGGGCGAAGCTTCCGCCGACCGGTCTCAACATCGACTTGGGTTTGGCACGCAGCGTCTGGCCGCGCCATGCCACGCGGTTATCGGCGTAGCTGGCGAGCATCACCAGCACCGACAGCACATCGCGGATCGGCACCAGCCACATGGGAGATCGCACGCGCGCCGGCAACGCTCCCGCGCGCCGCAGCAGCCGGTCGAGCCCGAGCCCGACCGCGGCGCGCCCGGCCCAGGCGGCCGCGAGCACCGCCAGCGACCAGGGCGCGCCGCCGGACAGCGCGACCGCCAGCAGCGCCCAGGCGGTCGGGTACTGCACGATCGACAGCGCGAAGCCGACAGGGGCCAGCGCGCGGATGGTGCGGGCCCAGCGCAGCTCGTGGGTGAACAGGCCGAGCATCCTGGCCTCGGGCACCGTGGTCGAGGGGATGGTGGCGGCGAGCCGCACCTCCAGACCCTGCGCGGCCACGAGCTGGCCGAGCACGGCGTCGTCGGCCAGGTGCGCGGACAGGGCGGCCAGGCCGCCGACGCTCTCCAGGGTGGCGCGCGACAGGGCCATGGTGGCGCCCAGGCAGTCCTGGCGGCCCAGCGCGCGCGCCATCAGGGCGCCGGGCAGGAAGCCGTGGTTGATGTAGGCGGCGCCGAGCCGGGCCGGCAGCCGCGCGGTCGCGGGCAGGCCGGCGTACAGCGTGGTGACCAGCCCGCAGCGCGGGTCGGCCAGGGCGGCGGCGAGGTGGCGCAGGTAGTCGGGCGCCGCGTGGATGTCGGAGTCCGCGATCACCAGCGTGTCGTGGCGGGCGGAGGCGACCATGTTGAGCAGGTTGTCGATCTTGCGGTTGGCGCCGTGCGGGGTCGGGTCGACGACCACGGCCATGTCGAGCGCGGGGAAGCGGGCGCGCAGGCGGCGCAGCACGTGCAGCGCGGGGTCGGCGGGGTCCTGCAGGCCGAACACGACCTGGAACGCCGGGTAGTCCTGGGCGCAGAACGAGGCCAGCGCCTGCTCCAGCAGCGGCTCGTCGCCGTGCAGCGGCTTGAGCACCGTGATCGGCGGCAGGCCCGCCGGGCCGGAGGGGACGGCGGGCACGGGGCGGGCGCGGAAGCGCGACAGCGCGCGCAGGCCGACGGCGGCCTGCACGAGCCCGCAGGCGGCGAGGGCGGCCGCGGCGAGGGCGGCGTCGTCCGAGGCCGCGAGGATCCAGGCGAGCGACACGGTCAGGGTTTCATCGCGCCGCCGGACAGGTCCGCCACCTTCTTCTGCAGGCTGGCGATCAGGGCGTCGGCGTTGCCGCCCGATCCGAGCAGCGCGCGGAAGTCGGAGCGCTGCACCGCGACCCGGCTGATCGAGCCGTCCAGCAGCACGTCCACCGCCTGCCAGCCGCCCTCGCCCTCGCGCATCACGTAGTCGATGCGGATCGGCTTGCCGCCGGCGGGCACGATCTGGGTCTCGACGACCTGTTCCTGGCCGACGGCGCGGGTCTCGGGCAGCAGGTCGATCCGCTCGCCGTTGAACTTGTTGAAGTTGGCGACATAGGAGGCGACGGTGAAGGTGCGGAACACCGTGAGCAGCTGCTGCTGCTGCTCCGCCGGCAGCTCGGCCCAGTGCGGCCCGACCGAGGTCTGCAGGATCGCCGGCACGTCGAGCGCGCGCTCCACCACGGGGGCGAGGGCGGCGTAGCGGTCGGCGAAGGCCTGCCTGCCGTTGCGCGCCGCGGTGATCAGCGCCTGGTCGAGGGCGTCGATCGGCGCGGACATGGCCTCCGTCGCCTGCGCCTGGGCCTGCGCAGGGGGGGACAGCGCCAGCAGCGCCAGCAGCGCGGCGAGGCCGGCCATGCGGCGCGGGGCCGCGAGGCGGGTGCCGCGGGCGGGGGGGGTGCGGGTCGTGGGGACGAGGGGGCTCATCGGGACGGGATCACCTTGGACAGCTCCTGGCCGAGAGCTGTCATGACGGTTGTGACGATGTCCTTGTATCCGAGGCCTGCGTC
>CAXSER010000394.1:0-3026 GCA_964236315.1 uncultured Acetobacteraceae bacterium
CGTCGCCGCCGACCACCGTGTCGACCGTGTAGTCCGCGCCCTTGACCAGCACGTCGGGCAGCAGGCGCTCGATCACCGACAGCGGCGTGTCCTCGCCGAACGCCACCACGCAGTCGACGTGGCGGATCGCGGCCACCACCTGCGCGCGCGAGTCCAGCGTGTTCACCGGCCGCGTCGGGCCTTTCAGCCGCGCCACGCTGTCGTCGGTGTTGAGCGCCACCACCAGCCGGTCGCACTGCGCGCGCGCCTCGGCCAGCAGGGAGACGTGGCCGGGGTGGACGATGTCGAAGCAGCCGTTGGTGAAGCCCACGCGCAGCCCCTGCTCCTTCCAGCGCGCCACCAGCGCCTCCACGCGGCCGAGCGCCTGCACGCCGGGCACCACGCGGCCTGGCGGGCTGCCGGGGGCGGCGCCGCCGGCCTCCTGGTCCTGCTCGTCGAGCTCCTGCATCACCTCGGCGATGTCGGCGGTCGCGGTGCCGAGCTTGCTCACCACCACGCCGGCGGCGGCGTTGGCGACGTGCATCGACTGCGCGAGCGAGCGGCCGGAGGCGTGCGCCAGGGCGAGGGTCGCGATCACCGTGTCGCCGGCGCCGGAGACGTCGAACACCTCGCGCGCGCGCGACGGCACCGAGTGCACCCCGCCGTTGGCCTCGACCAGCACCATGCCCTTCTCCGAGCGCGTCGCCAGCACCGCGGCGGCGTCGGCCTCGCGCATCACCCGGCGCGCGGCCTCGACCACGCTGTCCTCGTCGCCAACCGGCATGCGCGAGGCGGCCGCCAGCTCGCGCAGGTTGGGCGTGATGCAGGTCGCACCCCGGTAGCGGGAGAAGTCGTCGCTCTTGGGGTCGACGAACACGGGGATGCCGGCCGCGTGCGCCGCCGCCATCACCCTGAGCACCAGCGTCTGCGACAGCACGCCCTTGCCGTAGTCCGACAGGATCACCGCGCCGGCGTCGGCGAGCCGCGCGTCGACCGCGGACAGCAGCATCGCCTCCTCGTCGCCGTGCAGGGCGGCGGTGCTCTCCTCGTCGGTGCGCACGACCTGCTGGCGCCCGGCGATGAACCGGGTCTTGCAGATCGTCGGGCGCCGCGTCGTGCCGACCAGCTCCGCGCGCAGCCCTGGAGTGGCGAGCACGAGCCGGCGCACCGAGTCGCCCGCCCCGTCCTCGCCGACCAGGCCGACCAGCACCGCCTGCCCGCCGAGTGCCGCGATGTTGCATGCCACGTTTCCGGTGCCGCCCAGCATCTCGCGGGTGCGGCCGAGGCGCAGCACGGGGACCGGCGCCTCGGGGGAGATGCGGTCGATCTCGCCGTGCACGAAGCGGTCGAGCATCACGTCGCCGACGCACAGCACCGTCACGTCCGAGAAGTCCATGGTCGCCTCCGCACCCGCGTCCGGCGGAGCAATGTCACCTCGGCGGGGTGGGTGCAACGCTCTGGCAGGCGGCGGGGCCCGGCGCTGTCCAGCCCCGCCCGCGCAGATGGCGCGCGCCCTGTGCCCCGGCGAACACACCGTTCCCGCGCCGGCTTGTCGCCCCGCCGCGACGCCGCCACCCTGCCCGCCCGTCCCCGCCGCGCAGGACCCACGCCGCCGATGACCGCTTCTACCCGCGCTCTTTTCCGCGCCCCGCGCCGTCTGCCGGTGCTTGCCGTCCTCCTCGGCCTCGCCTCCTGCGGCCCGGTCCTGACCCAGGGGTCGGCCGACCTGGCGGGCGTCGCCGGCGCGGGCGTGGCCAGCGCCGTGACCAGCAACGGCGCGGTGACGGCCGCCATCGGCCTCGGCGTGCAGTCGCTGGCGTCGAGCGGCCTGGGCTTCGTCGAGCGTCGCGTGCACCGCGCCGAGCAGGACCGGATCGCAGGAGTCGCCGGCCCGCTGCCGGTGGGCGGGGTCGCGCCCTGGCGGATCGCCCACGACATCCCGATCGAGGACGACGAGCACGGCGAGGTCTCGGTCAGCCGGCTGATCGGCAACGACGACCTCGCGTGCAAGGAGATCGTCTTCTCGGTCGAGCACCCCCGCAAGGCCGGCGTCCGCCGCGCCTTCTACGTCTCCGCGATCTGCCGCGACGGCACGCCGGACCACCCGGTCTGGAAGTGGGCGACCGCGGAGCCGTCCACCGCGCGCTGGGGCGCGCTGCAGTGAGGCACGGCGCGGCACCGGTGCGGACCGCGTCCCTGGGCCCCGCCGCCGCGCTGCTGGCGGCGGTCCTGCTCGCCGGGTGCAGCTCCGCCGGCGCCATCGCGGGCGCGGTCGTCGGCGCGTCCACCGGCGCGGCGACGGTCAACCCCGTGGTCGGCTACGTCACCGCGGTCGGCGTCAACGCCGGGGTCGACGCGCTGCAGCAGTACATCGCCCGGGTGCGGCAGGGGGCGGAGCAGGACGCCATCATCGAGGCGGTGGGCGAGATGCAGCCCGGACAGACCCGGGCGTGGAGGATCGTCCACGACATCCCGCTGTTCGACGACGAGCACGGCCACATGCAGGTGGTGCGCAGCATCGACACGCCGATCGCGCAGTGCCGCGAGGTGCTGTTCACCGTCGAGCACGGCGCCGGCGCCCGCCTGCGCCGCAAGCCCTACGTCACCGACGCCTGCCACGACACGAACGGCTGGCGCTGGGCCGCCGCCGAGCCGGCGACGGAGCGCTGGGGATACTTCCAGCACATCAGCCACTAGAGGCTGCCATGCACCTGCCAGCCAGGGTTCCGTGGACTGCGACAGGAAGGAGGCGTGTCCTTTCTTGAAAGAAAGAACCTAAGAACTTTGCCCATGGGACTCAGCGTCGCCGAGTGGCAGTGACCCGTCGGGTAAAGTCTTTCTGCTTCTTTTTCTTCGGAAAAAGAAGAGTCCTGCCTTTCCTTGGAGCGGGCATGTTGCTGCCAGGTGCGTGACAACCTCCGGCCCGCTACCGGCGCGTGACGCCGCCCAGGGTGTCGCCCGCTGCCGGCACCGCGGCGATCGCCCCGCTCGCGGTCGTGCCGACCGCCGCGGGCGTTGCTGCGCCGGCGACGCCGCCCCGGCCGCGC
>CAXSER010000395.1:0-3010 GCA_964236315.1 uncultured Acetobacteraceae bacterium
AGAACGACCCCGCCGACATCCCCGCCCTCCTCGCCCGCGCCCAGGCACTCGAAGCAGACGGCGGCACGACGCCGGTGCTCGTCGCCGGCCACCGCACCACGCGCCGCGACACCCGCACCAAGCGCCTCGCCTCGCGCGCCGCCAACCGCATCCGCGCCGCCCTCCTGCACGACGCCACCCCCGACACCGGCTGCGGCCTCAAGCTGCTGCGCCGCGACGCCTTCCTCGCACTGCCGCACTTCGACCACATGCACCGCTACCTCCCCGCCCTCGTCCTGCGCGCCGGCGGCCAGGTCGAGAGCGTGCCCGTCAACCACCGCCCCCGCACCCGCGGCACCTCGAACTACGGCACGCTGGACCGCCTGTGGGTCGGCATCTTCGACCTCGCCGGCGTCGCCTGGCTGCAGCGCCGCTGGACCCGGCCGGTGCTGGAGGAGTGAGGCCGGCGCAGGCAAGCAAGCCCGGGCTCTGCCCGGACCCGCCAGGCGGAGGTGGCCAAAGGTTCCGACGATCTCCTTGGATCGTCGGCAAGGCCACCGGAGGGAGCCGCCCCTGGATCGGCATTCTGGAAGGCAAGCCAGGGCCGGGCCATCGGCCGCCCCCGGCTCCGCCATGACCGCCGCCCGCCTCGCCCCCCTCGCCAGGCCGCTCCTCCTCCTCGCCGGCCTCCTCGTCGCCGGCCTCGCCCTGCGCCAGCTCCCCGGCGCCTCCCCCCAGGCCCTGCTCGGCCGCTGGGTCACCGGCCACGGCCTCCTCGGCGCCCTCGCCTTCGTCGCCGCCGGCGGCGCGCTCTGCGCCGTCGGCCTCCCCCGCCAGGCCGTCGCCTTCGCCGGCGGCCTCGCCCTCGGCCCCTGGGCTGGCGGCGCCCTCTCCCTGCTGGCCATGCTCGCCGGCTGCGCGCTCGACTTCGCCTGGGCGCGCGGGCTCGCCCGCGACTGGGCCCGTCGCCGCCTGCGCGGCCGCTGGGCCAGGCTCGACGCCTTCCTCGCCGCCAACCCCTTCGCCGCGACGCTCACGCTCCGCCTGCTCCCGGTCGGCAGCAACGTCCTGCTCAACCTGCTGGCCGGCACCTCCGGCGTCGCCTTCGCCCCCTTCCTCGCCGCCACCGCCCTGGGCTACCTGCCGCAGACCGCGGTCTTCGCCCTCCTCGGCGCCGGCACCCGCGTCGACCGCACCGCACAGCTCTGGCTCGGCCTCGCCCTGTTCGCCGCCTCCGCTGGCCTGGGCCTCGCCCTGCTGCGACGGGCGGCCGGAAAGCAAGCAAGGCTGGGCTCTGCCCAGACCCGCAAAGGGTCCGAGGACCCTTTGATCCCATTACTTTAGGAAGGCGATCCAAGGGCCCGGCCCTTGGCGGAGTTTGAGGCAGAGCCTCAACCTTGCTGGCTGACTTCCTGCCGCTGCCCCCCCAGCCCCGTGATCCCCAGCTCCATCACGTCCCCCGCCCGCAGGAACCGCGGCGGCGTGCGCCCCATCCCCACCCCCGGCGGCGTCCCCGTGATCACCAGGTCCCCCGGCCGCAGCGTGATGAACCGGCTGACGTACGCCACCAGCACCGCCACCCCGAACACCATGGTCCGCGTGCTCCCCCGCTGCATCGCCTCCCCGTTCAGGTCCAGCCACAGCTCCAGCGCCTGCGGGTCCGCCACCTCGTCCGCCGTGACCAGCCACGGTCCGACCGGCCCGAACCCGTCGCACCCCTTGCCCTTGTCCCACGTCCCCCCGCGCTCGAGCTGGTACGAACGCTCGCTCAGGTCGTTGACCACGCAGTACCCCGCGACATGGTCCAGCGCGTCCGCCTCCGCCACGTGCCGCGCCGTGCGCCCGATCACCACGCCCAGCTCCACCTCCCAGTCCGCCTTTGCCGACCCCGGCGGCAGCACGACCCGGTCGTTCGCCCCCGCGAGCGAGGACACCGACTTGAGGAACAGCACCGGCTCCTTCGGCACCGCCATCCCCGACTCCGCCGCGTGGTCCGCGTAGTTCAGCCCGGCTGCCACGATCTGCCCGATCCCCGCCACCGGCAAACCCAGCCGCGGCCGCCCCTCGATCGCCGGCAGGCTGGCCGGATCGATCGACGCCAGCGCCGACAGCGACGCCCGCGACAGCAGCTCCGGCGTGATGTCGCCCACCCGCGACGACAGGTCGCGCAGCGTCCCGGTGCGGTCGAGCAGCCCCGGCCTCTCCTGGCCGACAGGCCCGTAGCGCAGCAGCTTCATGGCACGACCCCCGCGCCGGGGATCGGCGCCCACGCGCATAGCCGGGCAGGGCAGGGGGGAACGCAAGCCCCCAGGAAGGAAGGTTGAGGCTCTGCCTCAAACTCCGCCAAGGGCCGGGCCCTTGGATCGCCCTCTCTTGAGCAAGGCCGGTCCAGGGGCGGCTCGCCCCTGGCGGGTCCGGGCAGAGCCCGGCCTTGCCTGCTTCGCCCTCAGTCGAAGTAGCGCAGCCGCAGCGACACCGCCCCGCCCGCCTCGCCCACCCGCACCGCCGCGTCGTCGAACGACGGCGGCCCGAACCGCATCGGCGCGTCGTTGGAGAACCCGATCCCCTCCGTCGGGATGCCCAGCAGGCTGCGGTTGATCTTCCCGTCGTCGTTCTCGTCCAGGTAGGCCTGCACCGCGTACACCCCCGGCGGCATGCCCGACACCGTCACCACGACGCTGCCTGCATGCGCCGGCGCGGCCGCGTGCCATGCGCAGGTCGGCTGCAGGAACCCGGCGCGCGGGCACACCGCCACCCGCACGTGGCCCCGGTCGCTGCGCACGTTCGTGACCGTGACCTGCAGCGAGACCGCGCCCGCGTCCTCCGGCACCGGCTGCGCGACGGCGCCCGCCCCCCAGCACAGCCCCAGCGCCGCCAGCGCCGCGCCGCACAGGCCGAAGCGCCCCGTCACGGCGACGCCGGGTAGGCGCGCCCACGCCACGTCGACGGCCGTCCCCGCGCCGCGCGCAGCAGTGCCGCCCACTGCACCACCAGCAGCGCCGCCATCCCCACCGGATGCAGCAGCGCGCCC
>CAXSER010000396.1:0-3001 GCA_964236315.1 uncultured Acetobacteraceae bacterium
GTCGCCCTCGCCGCCGCCGCCGATCGTCACCCCGCCCGGGCTGAACACGTCGATGCCGGCGGGCGTCCGGTAGAACAGGGCGTCGGGCCCGATGCCGCCGATCACAGAGTAGGCGTCCAGGACGGCGCCCCCGACCAGGATGTTGCCCCCCGCGGTGCCGCCGAAGATCGAGCCGCCCGCGTCCGCGCCGAACACCGTCACGCTGCCGGTGCCGCCGAACACCTCCAGCCCGCCGAACCGGTCGAACCCGAGCACGTCCGGCGGGCTGGCGTCGCCGACCGCGCCCAGTACCGTCGCGTGCCCGCTGCCGTTCAGGAACCGCAGCGGCTGGTGCCCCGAGAACACCATGTGGTCGCCGTCCGCGACGCCCACCGTGGCATTCGTGTCCAGCGCCGCGTCGATCGGCCCGACGGCCGCACCCGGGTCGAGCAGCAGCGTGCCCGTCGCAAGCCGCACCGGCGCCGCCCCGTGCGCGCCGGTCAGCTCCAGGCTGTTGGTGGGATACTCCGAAGGCTGCACGGTGATCGACGCCGCCACCCCGCCCCCGGTGACCGTCTGCGGCACCGGCAACGCGGTCGTCAGCGGCAGGGTGTTCACCCCCGGGAACACGGCCTCGTCGGAGGCCGTCGGCACGCCGTTCGTCCACTCGGCCGGGTCGTTCCAGTCGCCCGACCCGCCCCGCCACGTCGTGACCGCCATCCTGCTTCTCCCCAGCGACCGCCGGAGCATGGCACGCCTGCGGGCGGGCAGGGGCGGGGAAGCGAAGCCGCCGCCGGCAGGCCGACCGCCAGCCCCAAGGCTCCGCCCCATGTGTCACGAAAGACAGGAAGCGTGTTCTTTCTTGAAAGAAAGAACCAAAGAACTCTGCCCACAAGGACCCGGAACCGGCCCGGGGGTCCGTGATCTTATGGGCGAAGTCTTTCTGCTTCTTTTTCTTCAGAAAAAGAAGAGCCTTGCCTGCCTCCGGACGCCCGAGGCCGCCCCTACGGCTGCTCCGCCACCCGGTCCAGCACCGCCGTGTTGATCCGCGGCTTCGCCAGCGCCCGCAGCGCCGAGGCGTAGGTGATCTCCGCGTCGTCCCCCATCCCGCGCGAGATCGCGTCGCGGATCTGCCCGTAGCCGATCGGGTCCCCCGCCTGCGTCGCCGGCTGCACCGACTTGACCACCGCGACCACGAACCCGCCGCCGGCCTCGCCCGCCGCGTCCTCCACCATCGTCGCCTCGCCCGCCTTGAGCGTGAGCGCCGCCTGCGCCAGCACCCCGGGCACGCCCTTCGGCGGCGCCTGCCGCCCGATCGGCGGCGTGGTCGCGACATGCGCCCCCTCGACCGCCGCCGCCGTGGCCAGCGCCTGACCTCCCTGCACCGCCGCCAGCACCCGCGCCGCCTGCGCCTCGCGCCCGTGCCGCACCTGGTCCGCCCGCCAGTCCGCCAGCACCGAATCCGCCACCTCCGCGTACGGCTTGGCGGCCGGCGGCGTCACCGCCTCCACCGCCAGCGCGAACGCCGACTGCCCCGGCCCCTGCACGACCTGCGCCGCATCGCCCACCTTCTGCGCGAACGCCTGCTTGATCACCGCGTCATGCAGCGCCGCATCGCCCGGCAGCGGCGCCGGCTCGCCCGCCGCCGTGCGCCCGAGCGCATCCAGCGTCCCCTGCACCGCCGCCGCCCCGAGATCGCCCGGCAGCTCGTCGAGCGACGTGCCGCCCGCCAGCGCGTCCTGCAGCCGGCTCACCCGCGCGTCGACCTGCCCCGCCGCCAGCTCGCGCGCCACCTCCGCCCGCAGACCCTCCTTCGCGTGGGCAAAGTCCTGCGACACCGCCGGCGTCACCTTCGACACCTTGAGCACGACCCACCCCAGCGACCCCTGCACCGGCCCCACGACCTCGCCCGCCTTGGCCGCGAACACCGCCTGCGCCAGCTCCGGCGAGGGGATCTGGTCCGCCGTGGTGTCGTCCAGCGACACCGCCGTCGCCGACGACGCCGCAGCACCGGCCCCCCCCGCCGCTGCGCCGCCCGCTTCCGCCGCACTCCCGGCCGCGCCCGCCGCCACGCCCTTGCCGCTCCCGGCCTGCGTCGCCGCCGCCTGGATGCCGCTCCACGCCACGCCGCCGCGCCACAGCGTCGCCAGCGTCTCCGCCCGCCCCTTGTCCGCCGCCGTCACCACGTCGACCGAGCGCTTCTCCGCCTGGTGGAACTGCGCCGCCTTCGCGTCGTACGCCGCCTGCAGCTGCGCGTCCGTCACGTCGATCGAGCGCGCCACGGTGTCCGGCGAGATCACCACCGCCTTGATCCGCCGCAGCTCGGGCGTCCGGTAGTCCTCCGGGTGGTTGGCGTACCAGCGCTGCAGCACCGCCATCGCGGGCGCCGCCGGGACCGCCACCCCCGCCAGCGGGAAGGCCGCCACCTCCAGCACCCGCGTCTCGCCCTCGTAGGCGAAGATCGGCCCGACCAGCCCCGCCGGCGCGCTCACCCCGGCCTTGAGCGCCTCGACCAGCTCGCGCTGCGTCATGTCGTCGCGCATCAGCTGCAGGAACCGCGGCTCGCTCAGCCCCGCGCGCCCCAGCGCCGCGTTCATCACCGAGCGGTCGAACGCGCCGTTCGCCCCGTGGAACGCCGGGATCGCGAACACCGCGTCGCGCAGCTCGGCGTCCGGCACGGTGAGGTCCATGCGGGCCGCGCGCGCCTGCACCGCCTCCTGCACGATCAGCCGGTTCAGCGTCTGCTGCGCCACCATCCTGCGCAGCCCGGCCGGGATCTGGTCCGCCGAGCCGAACTGCCCGCCCACCTGCTCCAGGTCGTGGCGCACCTGGCGGTCGAAGTCCTGCGCGTGGATCGCCCGCCCGTCGACGCTGGCCACGTCGTCGCCGCCGACGCCGCCGCCGGTGAACACCCCCGCGACCCCCCAGGCGCCCAGCGCTGCGACCATCACCAGGATGAGCAGCCGCGCGGGCCAGGTGTTCATGAAGCCGCGGAACAGGGCGAGCATGGGGCAGGGGTCCG
>CAXSER010000397.1:0-2994 GCA_964236315.1 uncultured Acetobacteraceae bacterium
GACGCCGAACTCCAGCAGCACGGGGTGGCCGTCGTCGAGCACGCCGGCTGCGGCCTCTGCCACCGCGCCCTCGATGCAGCCGCCGCTGACCGAGCCGGCCATGCGGCCGTCGCGCGCCAGCACCAGGTGGCTGCCGGCGGGCCGCGGGCTGCTGCCCCAGGTGCGGGTGACGGTTGCGATGGCGACCTCGCCGCCCTCGTCGTGCCAGCGCGCGGCCAGCGCGAGCAGGTCCTCCTGCGCGCCGGTCGCGGGCGGGGTCGTGCTGGCATCCGACATGGGCGGCCTCCGGGTTCGGGCTTCGCGCCCGCGCCGCGCCCTCGCGGCCGGCACGGTCGCGACACGCGACCTGGGGCGAACGCACAAGGCGCACAATGGTGCCCTGCCGCGAGAGAGGCCGCGCGGAGGGGCGCTGCCGCCTTCGTGGTGCCGGCGGCTCGTATGGGCTTGGCAGCGGCGTGCGGATTTCAGAGGAAGCAAGGCTCTTCTTTTTCTGAAGAAAAAGAGGCAAAAAGACTTTGCCCATAAGGTCACGGACACCCGGGCGGCTTCGGAGCCTTATGGGCAGAAGTTCTTTGGTTCTTTCGTTCAAGAAAGAACATGCTTGCTTCTCGTCTTGGTGAACGGAGAGGGTGTCAGGCCCGTGGCGCCCGCTAGATCGCCCCGAACACCAGCAGCACGATCACGAAGAAGATCGCGCTGCCGATCCAGAACACCAGCGGGAAGCCCAGCGGCGCCGCCGGGATCATCGCCAGCGCGTTGACCAGCGCCGGGGCGCGGGGGCCGGGCTTCAGGTCGGCGAGCTTCTCCATGCCGCCCGCCAGGATGCCGTCGGCGCCGTACTCGGGCACGCCGGAGACCTCGGCGGTGAAGCGGTCGAGGAAGGCACCGAGTGCCCCGGTCGCGGCGGCGTCGATCGCGCGCTCGCCGAGCTGGGCGACGCGGCCGGACGGCGTCACGGAGGCGGTGTGCGACAGCAGGGTGAACTCGCCCTGGTCGGCGAGGCCGATCGTGGCGGTGCCGGCCAGGCTGCCGTGCTCGCCGGCCTGGCCGTCCAGGGCGTAGGTGGCCGAGGTCATCTCCTGCGCCGCGACGCGCCGCACCGTCCAGGCGACCGGCGTGGCCACCGGGCCGACGCGCGCCTCGGAGCGGGCGCGGAACTCCGTGGGCGAGACCTGCTCGAGGCTCTGCACGCCGGGCAGGCAGGCGCGCAGCACCTGCGCGTCGTTCAGCGAGGCCCAGACCTTGCTGCGCGGCGAGGGCACACGACGTTCCCCGGTGATTTCCATGCAAGGCCACTCCGTTGTTCGGTGCGCGGACGCTGGCGGTGGTCCTGCCGCGTGCAACCGGGTGCGTCAACGGGGGCCCTGAAAGAAAGCGCAGGTTGAGGCTCTGCCTCAAACTCCGCCAGGGCGAGCCGCCCTGGACCGGCCTTCCCAAGTCAAGCCGGTCCAGGGGCGGCTCGCCCCTGGCGGGTCCGGGCAGGGCCCGGCCTTGCTTCCCTTCTTCCCGAGGACCCTCGCCCGTGCCCCCGTTGCCCCAACTCCTGCTGATCGGCAGCGAGATCTATCGCGGCTCGACGTACGGCCCGGCGCACCCGCTGGCGATCCCGCGCGTGTCCACCTGCGTCGACCTGTGCCGCGCGATGGGCTGGCTGCCGGACGCGCGCTACCGGGAGGCGCCGATGGCCGGCGTCGACGAGGTCACGCGCTTCCACGACCCTGCCTACGTCGCGGCGCTCGCGGAGGCGGAGCGCACGCAGCAGGTCGGCGAGGCGGACCGGGTGCGCTTCCAGCTCGGGGCGCGGGGCAATCCGGTGTACCCGGAGGTGTACCGCCGCCCGATGACCTCGGCCGGGGGAATGCTGCTGGCGGCGCGGCTGGTGGCCGACGGGGGCGTCGTGCACTGCCCGGGCGGGGGTACGCACCACGGGCGGGCGGACCGGGCGTCGGGGTTCTGCTACCTCAACGACGTGGTGCTGGCGGTGCTGGCGTGGCTCGACGCGGGGCTGGAGCGGATCGCCTACGTCGACATCGACGCGCACCACGGCGACGGGGTCCAGGACGCCTTCGCCGATGACCCGCGCGTGCTGACGATCAGCGTGCACGAGGCGGGGCGCTGGCCGCACACCGGGGCCGTGGAGGACCGTGCGGGCGGGGCGGCGCGCAACCTGGCGGTGCCGGCGGGGCTGAACGACACGGAGTTCCGGCTGCTGCTGCACGAGGCGGTGCTGCCGCTGGTGGCGGCGCACCGGCCGCAGGCGATCGTGCTGCAGTGCGGCGCGGACGCGCTCGAGGAGGACCCGCTGGCGCGGCTGTCGCTGTCCAACAACGCGCACTTCGGCGCGGCCGCGGCGCTGATGGCGCTGCCGGTGGAGGGGGCGCGGCGGCTCGTGGTCACCGGGGGCGGGGGCTACAACCCGTGGTCGGTGGGGCGCTGCTGGGCGGGGGTGTGGGCGACGCTGAACGGCTTCGCGATCCCGCCGCGCGTGACGCCGGAGGCCGAGGCGGTGCTGCGCGCGCTGCGCTTCGGGCGGGCGGCGGGGCGGAACCCGCCGGAGCACTGGTTCACCACGATCCGCGACGCGCCGCGCGAGGGCGAGGTGCGCGACGAGGTGCGCGAGGTGGCGGCGGCGGTGCTGGCGCCGTGAAGGAAGGCCAGGGCTCTGCCCTGGACCCGCCAGGGGCGGCGCCCCTGGACCGGCGCTCGTGGGGGCCCGTCCGGCTTGCCTCGGTGCGCGGCGCGGCTAGGGTTGCGCGCGACAACACGGGACCACGCCCACATGCCAAGACCCGCCTCTTCCTCGACCGCCCTGTGCGCCCGCCTGCTGGCCGCCGCGCTGCTGGGGCGGCAGGACGGCGAGGCGCGCGAGCTGCTGCCGCTGCTGGAGGGGTTTGCGGGGTTCGCGCCGGGGTGGGAGGAGCTGGGGGAGGCGATGCTGGCCGCGCATCCCGGGGCGGCGCGCGTGGCGTTCGGGCGGGCGGTGGAGGGGTATGC
>CAXSER010000398.1:0-2973 GCA_964236315.1 uncultured Acetobacteraceae bacterium
ACCCCGCGCCGCCGCTGGCTCGCCGCCGCCGGGGCGGACGCGGCCACCCTCGACGACGCCCTCGCGGCCCCGCCGGCCACCGTGGTGCGCAGCGCCAATCGGCGGTGTCGGCGCCGAGAAGGAAGGCCGGGCTCTGCCCGGACCCGCCAGGCGGAGGTGGCCAAAGGTTCCAACGATCGGCTTCGATCGCTGGAAGGGCCACCGGAGGGAGCCGCCCCTGGACCGGCCTTTGCCTGAGGCCGTGTTCCGGCGACGACCTGTCGGGGTGTCGGGAGCATGCTTCCCGGAACGACCGCAGCCTGGGGAGCCGCCCGGCCCGATCGTTGCCGTGCCGTCTTGAATGATGCCGGTCCAGGGCGGCTCGCCCTGGCGGGTTCGGGCAGAGCCCGACCTTGCTTCCCCACAGGTCGAACTCAGGGCTCGCGAGGATGGTGCGCGGCGTGCCGGGATAGGCGGTGTTCGCGCCGGGGCTGCCGACGATCGTGCCGTCGGCGACGGACGAGTGGTAGCGCCTGTCGGTGACGTTGATGGCGCCGGGGCGCGCGGTGGCGTGGCGGGGCAGGGCGCAGCGCACGCCGAGGTCGAGCGTCGCGAAGGCGGGGACGAAGGAGGTGTTGGTGTTGGTGGCCGCGCGCGGGGCCTCGTGGTGCACCGTCGCGGTCAGGCCGAGGCCGGGGGCGAGGCGGGGGTGGAGGTCGGCGGTGACGTCGCTCTTCCAGGCGGGGACGCCGACGACCAGGCCGCCGCTGGTGGACGCGACGCCGGTGTCGAGCAGGCGGGCGTCGATGCAGGTCACGCCGCCGAACACGCTCAGCCCGGGGGTGAGGTCGCCCTGGGCGAAGAACTCGGCGCCGGTGTTGCGCTGGGTGCCGATGACCGCGAACAGGTTGGTCGCGGCGGCGACGGCGGCGTACGGGCGGGTCATGCGGAAGCCGTCGAGCGTGAGCAGCAGGCGGGGGGTGAGGGCGTATTTGGCGCCGATCTCGTACTGCTCGTCCTCGTAGGGGGCGAGGAACCGGTTCACGTTGGCCGAGCCCGCGGGGCCCTGCTCGCCCTGCTCGATGCTGCGGGAGAACGTCGCGTAGGTGGTCAGGCGGGGCGTGGGGCGCACGATCAGGCTCACGGTCGGGCTGAAGACGCCGTCGCGGGTGTCGGCGCCGGTCGTGGCGCCGGTCGCTGCGTAGCTGCGGGAGCGGAGGAAGGACTCGTTGAGCACGGCCTGCACGGCGAGCCGGCGGGCGAGGTGGAGCGTGTCGCCCTCGATGACGGACTGCTGGGTCAGGGTGGCGGAGTGGCACTGGCCGCCGTTGCAGGGGGTCTGGCGGCAGGCGAACACGGCGGGGCTGGCGAGGTTCGAGGTGCCGAGCGTGCTCGCGATCGAGTTGCGGTCGGTGTACCGGCCGTTGGTGAAGCCGTTGGTGCCGAGCGTGACGTCGTTGCCGAATCCGAGCAGTCGGACGTGGCCGTCGAGGTAGGCCTCGTTGCTGCCGATGGTGAAGTGGGGGACGGCGTTGAAGTTCTTGGTGACGGCATGGTCGCCGAGGTTGTCGGTCTGGGTGTTGGTGATGCCGAACAGGTTGCGCCTGGCGTCCTGGTAGAGGCCGCCCAGCTCCAGGTGCCAGCCGTCGCCGAAGTCGTGCAGGACCTTGGCCACGCCGGTGTTGGTCACGAGGTTGGTGCCGGCGCCGGGCTGGCCGTGGCCGACGCGGGTGGGGTCGATGGCGGGGGGCAGCACCGTGCTGCGGCCGCTGGCGTAGACGATGCTGCCGGGCAGGCCGGTCGCGGTGTCGTCGTAGTGGCTGGCGTCGAGCTGGATCACGGTCTGCGGGTCGAGGTGGATGTCGAGGTCGCCGCTCGCCAGCGTGCGGTCGGCCCGGCTGCCGTCGACGAAGCTCTCGCCCTCGCCGTGGGCCACGTCGACGCGGGTGCCGATCGCGTCGTCCGGGCCGAAGCGGCCGCCGAGGTCGGCCTCCTCGGTGAACAGGCCCTGGGCGTCGTGGCTGCCGACGATGCGGGCGAGCGGCGTGTCGGTCGGGCAGGGGGCGGGCGCCGCCCGGGGGTGCGTCGGTCATCGGGGGGCACCTGCGGTTCGGGTCGGGGGGAGCGCGTCGGGGCCGCGCCGGTGCTCCGCGCCTCGGGGTATGCGCTGTATCCGGTGAGATATGACGGGGTGGTGAGTGGGGGGTCAATGGCGGGGGAAGCAGGCAAGGTTGAGGCTCTGCCTCAAACTCCGCCAAGGGCCGGGCCCTTGGATCGCCTTCTCCTGGGGATGGGGATCCAAGGACCCCTGGTCCTTGGCGGGTCTGGGCGGAGCCCGGCCTTGCTTGGCTAGCTGGCGTCTTCCTCGGGCGTCGCGAGGTCGAGGCCCTCGTACAGCTCGGCCAGGGGCAGCTCGATGCCGATCTCGGGCATCCGGATCACGGCGTCCGCGGCCAGGATGTGGCCGACCCAGTCGTCGCCCACGCGCTCGAACATGGTGGCGGCGATCTCGACCTGCTCCAGCATCACGTAGCGGCGTATGGACGGGGTGGCGGCGCACTCGCGGTTCTTGATGCCGCGGTCCTTGGCGGCGGTGCCGCGGCTCAGCACCTCGAAGATCACCACGGGGTCGGGGGCGACGGTGCTGCCGCGCGCGATCGGGCCGCAGGTCACGAAGGCGTCGGGGTGGCGGATGCTGCCCATCACCTCGACCTTGAGGTTGCTGCCATGGACGCGGCACGGCTTGCCGCG
Source organism: uncultured Acetobacteraceae bacterium (assembly GCA_964236315.1). GTDB lineage: Bacteria > Pseudomonadota > Alphaproteobacteria > Acetobacterales > Acetobacteraceae > CAXSEF01. The sequence continues at coordinate 2,731 of CAXSER010000398.1, forward strand.
GAGGCGGTTCCCGAGAAGCCGCGCGAGGGTCATCTGGATCGCGTCGTGCTCGAAGGTGCCGCCGGTCATCGCTTCCGCGCGGAGGCCGTCGAACTCGTGGCGCAGCTCCTGGCGCTCCTCCCAGGCGAGGAACTCGGCGACGGTCGGCGGGCGGCGCAGGGCGACGTTCATGACGTGCAGGATAGCACCGGGTGGCGGGGGTTTGTCCCTGCGAAACGGGGGAGCGGGGCGGGTGGCGAGGGG
>CAXSER010000399.1:0-2970 GCA_964236315.1 uncultured Acetobacteraceae bacterium
GAAGTAGCGCAGGCACGCCACGTTCAGGCCGCACAGCCGCGATGCCCAGCCCAAAGCGCGCTCGATCATCAGCTTGCTCTCCCCGTACGGCGAGGACGGGTCGATGCGCGCGTCCTCGTCGATCGGGATCGTCTCGGGCTCGCCGAACAGGTTGGCGGTCGACGACAGCACGAAGCGCCTCACGCCATGGCGCACGCAGGCGTCGACCAGGCGCATGCCGCTGACGCCGTTGTCGAGCAGGTAGCGGAACGGCTCTCGCATGCTCTCGCCCACCAGCGACAGGGCGGCGAAGTGCAGCACCCCGTCCCACGGCCCGTCGGCCAGCACAGTGTCCACCGCCGCGTCGTCGTGCAGCGAGGCGCGCACCAGGCGGGCCGGGGCGGTGACCGCGTCGGCGTGGCCCTTGCTGAGGTCGTCGAGCACCACGACCTCGTGGCCGCGGGCGACCAGCGTCAGCACCACGTGGCTGCCCACGAAGCCGGCACCGCCGGTCACCAGGTATCGGCTCATCGCTGGTCCCGCCCTGTCCCGTGCCGCACCGTGCGGCGTGGCTGCCAGGGTAGCGGCAGGGAACGGCGGGGGCCATGCGCAACGTGGCGGGCGCAGGAAGCAAGGTCGAGGCTCTGCCTCGAACTCCGCCAAAGGCTCGCCTTTGGGAACCTCGACTCAGGAAAGGAGGTTCGGGTTCAGTGGCCGCCGACCAGGGGGCTTACCAGGTAGGAGAAGCCCCAGCTCACCGGGACGAACTGCTGCAGGTACTGGTTGAAGTGCGTGTAGAACTCGTAGACCCCGGAGCGCGGCACGTACACCACGTCGAACGGCGCCAGGCGGACGTCGGCGCCGGGGTCGGCGCCGGTGACCGCGCGGCGGTAGCTGACCGCGTACACCTGCGCCACGTCGCCGGGGCCGCGGCGTACCAGGAAGATGCGGTCGGGGTCCGCGGACAGCTTCACGCCGCCGGCACGCGCCAGGGCCTGCAGCACAGACAGGTTCGGGCCGACGGTGATGAACTCGCCGGGCGTGTTGACCTCGCCCGCGACGTAGATGCGGTTCGGCGCGAAGCTGCGCACCTCCACGCTCAGGCGCGGCGAGCGCAGCTCCTTGGCGTAGTCGCGGCGCAGCACGGCGGCCAGCTCCTCCGGCGTGCGGCCGTAGGCGACCACGCCCTCCGCCAGCACGGTCGAGATGCGCCCGTCCGGGCGGATCGTGACCTCCTCGTTCAGCTCGGGGTTCAGCAGCAGGCGCACGCCGAGCACGTCGCCGACCTGCAGCCGATACGGCGGGATGTGCGGCGCCACCCCCGCCTGCGGCATCGGCGAGCGCGGCGCAGGGGGCAGGCCGGACACCGTCTGCGCGCAGCCGCACAGCGCCAGCACCCCCGCGAGCAGCGGAGCGGCACGCGCTCGCGACGGGGGGCGCTTCGTCATGCTCGGGTGTCGATTCCTGGCGCTTTGCAACCGCTGTAGGCCAACCACCCGGGGCGGACAAGCTGGACGGGCATGCCGCCGGCGGGGAACACGCGACGGCTCGGGAGCGTGGCAATGGCGCCGCACCGGGCGGCGCCGGTCCGTGCCGGCGCACCGGCGATTCAGCCTTCGGGGCCGACGGGAACGGGGGCGGCCGGCGACGCGGCGGAGCGCCGGGTGGCCGCGTCGTGCAGCGCCTGGCGCACGGCGTCGACGACCGGCGCCACGCCGATGGCGCGGATGCACGCGTGCTGGTTGGGGCAGTCGGTGACGTGGGTCAGGTGGCAGGGCGAGCACGCGATGTCGGCGCGCACCGCCGTGACCTCGGGGCCGAGCGGCATCCACGTCGCGACCGGGTCGATGCCGGAGAAGATCGCCACCGTGGCCACGCCGGACATCGCGGCGGCGTGGGTCAGGCCGGAGTCGTTGCCGAGGTAGAGGTCGACGTGGCGCAGCATCGCGAAGGACTGGTCGAGGCGCAGCCGGCCCACGAGGTTGCGCACGCTCCCCGGGCGGTCCGCGCCCACGCGGCGCACGATGGCCTCCGCGTTGCGCGCGTCGCCCGGGCCGCCGAGCAGCACCACCGTGCCGTCCAGCTCCCCGGTGATCCAGCGGCACACCGCGACGAAGCGGTCCAGCGGCCAGTTCTTGATCTCGCGGCCGGAGAGGGTGTTCACCGCCACCACGGGGCGCGGCAGGCCGGCCAGTTCGGCGGCCATCGCGGCGTCGTGCTCCGAGGTAACACGCGCCAGCAGCGCCTCGCCGTCGCGCAGCGGGTCGAGGGTGGCCACCACCTCGGCCGCCAGCCGGCTCATCAGCGTGCGCTGGTGGTCGCGGACGCCGGGGCGGCGCGGCGAGCCGGCCTGTTCCAGCGGCAGCACCAGCGCCATGTCGTCGGGCTGCAGGCGCGAGAAGTAGCCGGCCTTGAACCGGGCCTCGACGTGGCGCAGCAGCAGGCGCGAGTCCTCGTCCACGCGCAGGTCGATCGCCAGGTCGAAGGCGCCCAGGTCGGCGGCCGCGATCCCGGAGGCGTCGAACACCCGCGCACGCGACGCGTCCGCCCTGCCCTGGAAGAAGTCCACCGCGACGATGCGGTCGAACACGCCCAGGCCGCGCGCCACCGGCACGTTCCACGGGCCGCACATCAGGGTGATGGCGGCGTCGGGCCAGCAGCGGCGCAGCGTGGCGATCGCCGGCAGCGCCAGCAGCAGGTCGCCGATGTGGTCCACCTTGAGCAGCACGATGGAGCGCACCTCCAGGCCGAGACCGGGCCGCCAGTCGGCACCGCGTTCGGCGACGACGCGCGCCGGCGGCATCGGCGGCGTGGCCACGCCCGCCGCGCGCAGCAGCGCGGGCTTCACCCCGAACGCCCAGAGCTTCTCGCGCCGGCTGCTCTTCGGCATGACGAGCTGGCGCAGCTCCAGCAGCAGACGGCGCAGGATCGTCCACGGCAGCGAGCGCCGCACGCCCGGCCGCACCGCCGGCAGCGCGCGGGGCGGCGGCA
>CAXSER010000400.1:0-2963 GCA_964236315.1 uncultured Acetobacteraceae bacterium
CGGGTGCCGTCGGTGGCGGCCCACACGCCGGGCGAGGCGGCGTCGAGCGTGGCCGTGGCGCGCCCCGGCCCTGCGGCGGCCAGGGCGAGCGTCCGCGTGGTGCCGTCCGGCGCGGTGACGCTGACCTGCCCGGCGGGCGCCTCGGACAGCGAGCGCCGCTCGACGGTGAGGCGCCCCGCCTCGATGCGCGCCTCCAGCGCCTCCTCCTCCAGCCCCGGCTCCTTCATCAGCCAGTGCGCGAGCCGGCGCAGCAGCTCCGCCTGCGGCCCGCCCCCCTCGTGCCCGCGCGCCCACAGCCAGATCTGGTCCGACATCAGCATCGCCGCCCGCCCCTGCTCCACCCGGTCGAGCAGCAGCAGCGGCTGGTTGTCCGGCCCGCTCATCAGCACCTGGCCGTGCGGGTCCTGCGGCGTGATCGCGCGATACCACGGACCCCAGGTAGGCTCGGCGCCGGCACCGGCGGGCGTGGCGGCAGCGGTTCCGGCGGCGGCGGGCGGCGCGGCGGAGGTCCGGGCAGCGCCCGCGACGGGGGCGCCCATGACGGAGGCTCCGACGCCGGCCGTGGCACCCGCGCCGGCGGCAGCGGCAGGCAGCGGGTTGGCGCCGGGCAGCCCCTCGGTGACGGGGTGGCGCCCGCCGAGCGCGGTGACGCGGGGCCGGAAGGCGCCCTCGACCACGCCGTCCAGGCCGGTGTCGGGGGCATGGGCGGGCAGGATCTCGGCCAGCGGCGTGTCGGACAGGCTGTCCGCGCTCGCGAACTCGGGGCCGACGGAGAGCAGCAGCCCGCCGCCGGCGCGCACGTAGTCCGCGATGTTTCGCAGATACGGCATCGGCAGGATGCCGCGGTTCTGGAAGCGGTCGAGGATGATCAGGTCGAACTGCGCGATCTTCTGCACGAACAGCTCGCGTGTCGGGAAGGCGATCAGCGCCAGCTCGCCGAGCGGCGTCATATCGTCCTTCTCGGGGGGGCGCAGGATGGTGAAGTGCACCAGGTCCACCGACGGGTCCGCCTTGAGCAGGCGGCGCCACACCCGCTCCCCCTGGTTCGGCTCGCCGGAGACGAGAAGCACGCGCAGCCGGTCGCGCACGCCGTTGATCGGCACGACGACGCGGTTGTTGAGGTCGCTGATCTCGCCCGGCCGGTGGGCGACGGACAGCTCGACGACGGTGGGGCCTGGCTGGGCGATCGGCACCGGCACGTCCTGCTCCACGCCCACGGGCACGGTGCGCTCGACGGGCGGCTCGCCGTCGCGGCGGATCGTCAGCCGGGCGGTGCCGCCGCGGCCGCTGCCGGAGGCGCCCTCCGCCGTGCCTCCCGTCACGCCGAGATCCTCGACGATCACGCGGACGGCGACGTCGCGGCCGACCACGCCGTAGGAGGGCGCCGCGACCACGCGCAGGCGGCGGTCCGTCTGCGGGCCGGACGCCGGCAGCAGCAGGTGCAGCGGCGCGGGGGCGAAGGCGGCGTTCGTCGCGGGCGCGTCGTGCACCTGGCCGTCGCTGAGCGCCACGATGCCGGCGAGTCGGTTGCGCGGGATGTCGGCCAGCGCGCGGTCGATGGCGGCGAACAGGCGGGTGCCGTCGCGCCCGCCCTCGGGCACGGCGATGGTGCGCAGCTCCAGGCCGGGCAGCTTCGCGGCCTGGGCCTGCAGGGCGCGGGCGGCGTCGTCCACGGTGGCAAGGCGGTCGTCGGTGGCCATCGACGCGGTGTGGTCGACGGCGAGCAGCGCGATGTCGGGCAGGGCGTCGCGCACCTCCTGCACCAGGCGGGGGCCGGCGAGCCAGGCCAGCAGCACCGCGAAGGCGGCAGCGCGCAGCCAGGCGCCGCGGGCACGGCGCAGGAGCGCCAGGGCGGTGACGGCGACGGCCAGGACCGCCAAGGCCGCGAGGACCCAGGGGGGGACCTCGGGGGTGAAGTGGAGGGAGGTCAAGGCAGCAAGGCCGGGCTCTGCCCGGACCCGCCAAAGGGCTCGCCCTTTGGAAACCTTTCATTTAAGTAATGGATTCCAGAGGCTCCGCCTTTGGTGGAGTCCAGAGGCGAAGCCTTTGGCCTTGCCTGCTTCCTCACTGTCCAAGTCGCTCCAGAAGCGCCGGCACGTGGACCTGGTCCGCCTTGTAGTTGCCGGTCAACGCATACATCACGAGGTTCACCCCGAACCGGTAGGCCATGGTGCGCTGCCGGTTGCCGCCGGGCAGGGTGGCGAAGGGGCTGCGGCCGGCAGGGTCGATGGCCCAGGCGGCGGCCCAGTCGTTGGCGCCGATGATCACCGGGCTGACGCCGTCGTTGTCTGGGCTGGGGTCGCGGCTGACCCAGACGGGGGCGCCGGTGTAGCGGCCGGGGTAGTCCGACAGCAGGTAGAACGAGCGCGACAGCACGTGGCGGCTGTCGAGCGGGGCAAGCGGCGGGACCTGCAGCGCGGCGGAGACGCGGCGCAGGGCGGCGTCGGCGCCGGGGGAGAAGCCGGCGCCGCTGCCTTCCTCGCCGCCGCCGCGGGTGTCGATCACGACGATGCCGCCGTGGGCCATGTAGGCGTTGAGCGCGCGGGCGGCGGCAGGGTCGAGCGTGGTCTGCGCGGTCACGGGCCAGTAGAGCAGGGGGTAGTAGCTGAGGTCGTCGGTGCCGGGGCGCACGGGCAGGGGCTCGGCGAGCTGGGCGGCGGTGCGGCCGTTGACGTAGGCGGACAGGCCGGAGAGGCCCTGCTGCGAGGTGTCGTCGATCTGGGCGTCGTCGGTGAGCACGTAGGCGAGGTGGGTGGCCAGCGCGGGGCTGGGGGCCGGGGGCTGCTCGGGGGCGCCGAGGGGGGTCTGGCCGGGGAACAGGTTGCCCCTCGGGGTGAAGCCGCCGGCCTGGACGGGGACGACGCGCGCGCCGTCGGCGGGCGTGCCCGGGGCCGTGCCTTCGTGGGGTGTCGCGGCGGCGGCGGGGCGGGCGAGGAGGGCGGCGGCGAGGAGGGCGGCGATGG
>CAXSER010000401.1:0-2963 GCA_964236315.1 uncultured Acetobacteraceae bacterium
GTGGACGCAGTCATTGCCCGCGGCGAGGACCCGGGCGTGCTGGCCGGGGTGCCGCAGGGGTGGGCCGGGGGCGGGGCGGGGCACGGCGTGCGGACGGTGAGCGTGCTGGGGAGCACGGGGAGCATCGGGCGGTCCACGCTGGACCTGCTGGGGGCGAACCGGGAAGCGTTCCGGGTGCGCGCGCTGGTGGGCAACCGCAACGTGGCGCTGCTGGCGGAGCAGGCGCGCGCGATCGGGGCGGAGCTGGCGGTGTGCCGCGATCCGGCGGGGTATGCGGAGCTGCGGGGGCTGCTGGCGGGGAGCGGGGTGGAGGCGGCGTGCGGGGCGCAGGCCGTGGTCGACGCGGCGGCGCTGGGCGCGGACTGGACGATGGCGGCGATCACCGGGGCGGCGGGGCTGCATCCCACGCTGGCGGCGATCCGGCGCGGCGGCGCGGTGGCGCTGGCCAACAAGGAGGCGCTGGTGTGCGCCGGCGAGGTCATGCTTCGCGCGGTGCGCGAGGCGGGCGCGGTGCTGCTGCCGGTGGATTCGGAGCACAACGCGGTGTTCCAGGCGATGGCGGACGGCAACGCGGGCGGGGTCGAGTCGATCGTGCTGACGGCGTCGGGCGGGCCGTTCCGGCTGGCCACGCGCGAGGAGATGGCGGTGGCGACCCCGGAGGCGGCGCTGCGCCATCCTGTGTGGTCGATGGGGGCCAAGATCAGCATCGACAGCGCGACGCTGTTCAACAAGGGCCTCGAGGTGATCGAGGCGGCGCGGCTGTTCGGCATGGACGAGAGCAGGATCGAGGTGCTCGTGCATCCGCAGTCGGTGGTGCACGGGATGGTGCGCTACGCCGACGGCAGCGTGGTCGCGCAGATGGGCAGCCCGGACATGCGCATCCCGATCGCGCACTGCCTGGCGTGGCCGGGGCGGATCGCCACGAGTTCGCCGCGGCTGGATTTCGCCGCCGTCGGGCGGATGGACTTCGCGGCGCCGGATGCGGTGCGGTTCCCGGCGCTGCGGCTGGCGCGCGAGGCGCTGCGGGCGGGGCGGGGGGCGGCGGCGGTGCTGTCTGCGGCCAACGAGGTCGCGGTGGAGGCGTTCCTGGCGCGGCGCATCGGGTTCCTCGACATCGCGGCGCTGGTGGAGTCGGTGATGGGGCGGCTGGGGGCGCCGGCCGCGGACACGCTGGAGGCGGTGCTGGAGGCGGACGCGGCGGCACGTCGGGCGGCGGAGGCGTTCGCGGGGGCGCGCGCGGCGTAGGAAGGCCAGGGGCTCTGCCCCTGGACCCCGCTCAAGGCGATTGCCTTGAGAATCCATCTGGAAGAGTCTCCAGGGACTGCCTTTTCATGCCGGTCCAGGGGCGGCTCGCCCCTGGCGGGTCCGGGCAGAGCCCGGCCTTGCCTGCCTTCCTTGGGCCGGGCCCTCGCCGTCCCCATGTCCCACCGACCCGATCCTGGACCCTGACCCGATGCATTTCCTGCCGTCTCCCATCCGTGCCGTGGCCGCCTTCGCGGTCGTGCTCGGTGTTCTCGTGTTCATCCACGAGCTTGGCCACTACCTCGCCGCGCGCTGGCGGGGGGTGCACGTGGAGGCGTTCTCGATCGGGTTCGGGCCGCGGCTGTTCGGCTGGGTGGACCGGGTGGGGACGGAGTGGAAGCTGAGCCTGCTGCCGCTGGGCGGCTACGTGAAGCTGCACGGGGCGCAGCGACCGGAGGACGTGGGCGAGGAGGACCGGGCGTCGTACCAGGCGGGGCGGACGCTGTTCGAGAAGAGCGTGGCGTCGCGCGCGATCGTGGTGGCGGCGGGGCCGCTCGCGAACTTCGTGCTGGCGGTGGTGCTGTTCGCGGCGCTGTTCGGCTTCGTGGGGCGGCCTGTGCCGCAGCCGGTGGTGAGCACGCTGGTGGCGGGCGGGCCGGCGGAGGCGGCGGGGCTGCACGTGGGCGACCGCGTCGAGGCGATCGCGGGGACGCCGACGCCGCGGTTCGAGGACCTGCAGGCGGTGGTGTCCGCGCGGCCGGGGCAGCGGCTGGACGTGTCGGTGCTGCGCGACGGGGCGGTGCAGGTGCTGCCGGTGGTGGTGGGCAGCAAGGGGCCGGAGGGGCACCCTGTGGGGGTGCTCGGCATCGGCAGCGCGGCGACGGCGTTCGAGCGGGTCGGGCCGGGCGAGGCGGTGCTGGACGGGTTCGGGCAGACCTGGCGGGTGATGCGCCAGACGGTGGCGGGCTACGGGCAGATCTTCTCCGGGCAGGTGAGCACGCGCGAGCTGTCGGGGCCTCTGGGGATCGCGCAGATGTCGGGGCAGGTGGCGGAGCTGGGGCTCGCGAGCCTGGTGTCGTTCATAGCACTGCTGTCGGTGAACCTGGGGCTGATCAACCTGTTCCCGATCCCGGTTCTGGATGGGGGGTATCTGCTGTTCTACGCGGCGGAGGCGATCCGGGGGCGGCCGATCCCGGTGCGGGCGCTGGAGTACGGGTTCCGGGCGGGGTTCGCGCTGATCGCGTGCCTGTTCGTGGTGGTGACGTGGAACGACCTGTCGCACCTGGGGCTGATGCACTGGGTGGCGTCGCTGTTCGGGTGAGGGCGGGGGGCAAGGCAAGGCAGGCTCGAGGCTCTGCCTCAAACTCCGCCAGGGGCTGGGCCCCTGGATCGCCTTCCCTAAGTGAAGCCGGTCCAGGGGCGGCTCGCCCCTGGCGGGTTTGGGCAGAGCCCATGCTTGCTTTCCTGTCCGCCCGCGGCGGGGCTGCCAGGATGCGAGCAGGTTCCGTCACTTGGCGGTGCTTCTTGCGGACACCCCGCAAAGTCGGGTAGCCCCTCGCACGGATGCGTGCTCCTGCCGTGTCTGCACGACCTCTCCCGGTGCGGGGCAGGGGCGCGGTGAGGGGGAAGTACTTGGTTCGCAAACGTGCGGCGCTGCTGGCCACCGCCTGCCTGATGCCCGGGGCCTGCCTGTCGCCGGCCTTCGTGGAGGTCCCGTGGGC
>CAXSER010000402.1:0-1510 GCA_964236315.1 uncultured Acetobacteraceae bacterium
GCCGGGGGAGCGCGGCGGCGGGGGCGCTCGCCGGCCAGCGAGGCCAGCGGGTCGCGCAGGGCCTCCTCGTCGAAGGCGGCGCCGCCGAGCCGGCCCAGCGGCCAGGTCGGGCGCTGCCAGGCGGTGTCGGCGCGCAGCTGGGCCTCGATCTGGCCTGGCGTCATGCCCTTGTAGAAGTCCCAGCCGGCGTTGTACTCGCGCACGTGGGCTAGGCAGAACCACCAGTAGTGGGTGAGGTCGGCCCGCGACTTGGGCGCGCGGTACTCGCCGGCATTCCCGCAGCTGGGGATGTCGCAGAGGCGGCCCGGCGCGTCCGGATCGGGCGCGTAGGCCCGGGGGCGCGGCGGGGTGCGTCGGGTCATCGCGGTGTTATGTGCGCACCACTCCGGCGGCGGCAAGACCCGCGGGAACGCCTTCCGGCGCCGGATTGCGCCAGGGATGGCGGGGCCCAGGGGACGGCAGGGCGTCGGGGGATGGCGGGGCGGGGCCAGGGCGGGCAGGGTGGCCGCCCGGCGGACGGGTATGGCGCAACGGCAGGGGAGGGACGGCGATGTCGCAGGCGGGAGGCAGGGCAGGCAGGGTGCGCGCGGTGCTGACGGAGGCGTTCCGTCCCAGCACGATCGAGGTGCACGACGACAGCGCCAGCCACGCGGGGCACAGCGGTGCTGCACCCGGCGGGGAGACGCACATGCAGGTGCGCATGGTCAGCGACGTCTTCGCCGGGCAGAGCCGGGTCGCCCGCTCGCGCGCGGTGCACGCCATGCTGGACGCTGAGTTCAGGACCGGGCTGCACGCGCTGAGCCTCGTGCTGCGCGCGCCGGGCGAGCCAGGCTGAGGCTGCGGCCGCCGTCGTGAATCATGCCCGCGTGCTCACGATGCATTAAGCCTGCGGCCCCATGCTGTGCGTGCAACAGGAGCACGCACGTGGGCGAGAGCCGGCTGGTCAACCGCAACATCAACGCGACGGCCGGGCGCACCAGCATGCGCCTGGAACCGGAATTCTGGGACGCCCTGCACGAGATCTGCCAGCGCGAATCCCTCGTGCAGGCGGAGCTGATCCGCGAGATCGAGCACAACGCCTCCGCCGTCGGGCGCACCAGCGCGGTCCGGGTGCACATCCTCCAGTACTTCCGCAACGCGGCGGGCGGCGGGGTCGTGCGGCGCGAGGGGACGCCCGCGCAGCTGCGCTGAGGCAGCACCCGTCGAGGCGCCGCCCGGTGGGTCCTGCCCTGCGGCCTCGGCTCAGGTGAAGCGTGCCAGCCGGACCGCGGTGTGCCCGCGGCTCGGCCGCAGGCTCGGCATCACCAGCAGGCAGTCGTCGTATGGCGTGCGCACCTCGGCAGCGCCATCGGTGGCGATCAGCGTGTCGGCCGCCGCGATCACCTCGCCGCCACGGAACGGGCGCGTGAACGCGAAGCCCGCCGTGGCCGCGGTGACCGTCATCGTCACCTCGGCGTGACGCACCGTGCTCCCGTCCCGTGCCGCGCCGGGCTGCGCGAGGCCGGGCTGC
>CAXSER010000402.1:1610-2960 GCA_964236315.1 uncultured Acetobacteraceae bacterium
GCCGGGCTGCGCGAGGCCGGGCTGCACGAGGCCGGGCTGCACGAGGCCGGGCTGCACGACGCCGGAGGGCAGCATCCCCGCGTGGTGCAGCAGGCGGTCGATGCAGGCGAGCGTGGTCTCCACGGTGTCCGGCTGCCAGTGCTGGCCCGCCTCGACCAGCACCGCGACCTGCGCCGAGCCGGGGTCGGCGAACGGCGCGTAGTCGATCAGCCGGCGTCCCCCGACGTGGCCCGCGTCGGAGACCACCAGCGGCGGCGTGCCGATCGCGCCGGCCAGCGTGCGGCCCTTCGCCGCCGGGCCGCTCAGGATCAGCGGGTCGGACGGCCACAGCATCGAGTGCAGGTCCAGCAGCAGGTCCGCCTGCTCCAGCATCGGCCGCATCGCCCGCGCCCGCTCCAGCTCGCGCGACGAACGAGATCCCTCCAGCGTCGGCAGGTCCCACAGCCGGTTCAGGTCCTCGTCGAGGAAGCGCGTCGCCGTGGGCTGCGCCGGGTCGAAGCGCTGGAACGCGTCGAGGTTGGCAAAGCCCAGGGTGAGCCGCCCGCGCAGCGGCCGCAGTCCCGCGCGCAGCAGCCGGTCGAGCGCCGCGGCGCCGGCGGTCTCGTTGCCGTGGGTGAGTGCCACCAGCACGACGTGCGGCCCGTCCGCGGCGCCGTCCAGCGTGGTGAAGCCGGGCAGCCCGGTGTTGCCGGCGATCCACGGCGCGATGTCGGGCGTGGGCACGGACACGGAGAAGTCCGGCCGCCACAGTCCGGGCTGGCTGTCCGCCAGAGCGTGGGCCGGCGTCGCCGCGCGTCCGGGCGATCCGGGGCCGCTCACCGCGGACTGCCCGTCGCGAGGCTGCCGCGACGGGGCGGCGGCGGAAGGGGGCGCGCGTGCGGGTCGAGGGCCATGGCGGCGATCCTATACGCCCCGCTGCGGGCGACAACCGGCAGGTGCATACCCGCGCACCCGACACCGTCGCGCCGGCCGCCATGACGCGGCGCAGCCCCTTGCTGCACCCGCGTGGAGACGGCAGGGTCGGGCGGCCATGGTATCCGCGTCCGCCCTCCATCCCCTGCACCGGCTGTGGCGCGTGCTCCCGGCGAGGAGCCGCCGCCGCCTGCTGTCGCACGGCACCGCGCTGCTGGCGCCGCGTCCGGACCGGCCGCCGCCGCCGGTCGTCAGTATGGCTTCGCCTACGAATGCGACCGCCAGGTGGTGCAGCTGCGCGGGGCCAAGGTCTACCGGGCCGACGGCAAGGTGGACGAAGCCGTCGAGTACGGAGAAGGCTCAGCCGACGATCCATCTATCTCCATGTACACGTCTGCTCGCTCCTTCTACGTGCAGTTTCCACGGCTCGAACCGGGC
>CAXSER010000403.1:0-2954 GCA_964236315.1 uncultured Acetobacteraceae bacterium
TGAGGCCGGTCCAGGGGCGGCTCGCCCCTGGCGGGTCCGGGCAGAGCCCGGCCTTACTGGATGCGCTTCTCGCTGGCCTGCTGCGGCGTGGCGTCGGCGGCCTGCTGCAGGGCGCGGACGATGGCGCGGCGGGCCAGCTCGATCTTGAAGGCGTTGTGCTCGTGGCCGACGGCGTCGGCGAGGATGCGGTCGGCGGCCAGCGCGAAGTGCGGGGCGGTGGGGAGCTTGCCCGCGAGCATCGCCTCGGCGGAGGGGTCGCGCCAGGGCCTGTGGGCGACGCCGCCGAGCGCGATGCGGGCGGTGGCGATGCGGTCGCCGTCGAACTCCAGGGCGGCGGCCACGGAGACCAGGGCGAAGGCGTAGGAGGCGCGGTCGCGCAGCTTGAGGTAGGTGGCGTGGCGCCCGAAGCGGGGGGCGGGGAGGTCGACGGAGGTGATGATCTCGTCGCGGGCGAGGGCGGTGTCGCGCTCGGGGTGCTCGCCGGGGAGCAGGTGGAAGTCGGCGAAGGCGATGGTGCGATCGCCGTCGGGGCCGCTGACCTGGACGGTCGCCTCGAGGGCGGCCAGCGCCACGCACATGTCGGAGGGGTGGGTGGCGATGCAGGACGCGCTGGTGCCGAGGATGGCGTGCAGGCGGTTGACGCCCTCGATGGCGGGGCAGCCGGTGCCGGGCTCGCGCTTGTTGCAGGGCGTGGCGGTGTCATAGAAGTAGTAGCAGCGGGTGCGCTGCAGCAGGTTGCCGCCGGTCGAAGCGGCGTTGCGCAGCTGGGCGGAGGCGCCGGCCAGGATGGCGGCGGCGAGCAGCGGGTGGTCGCTGGCGACGCGGGCGTCGTGGGCGATGTCGGTGTTGCGGGCCAGGGCGCCGATGCGCAGGCCGCCGCCGGGCAGGGGCTCGATGCGGTCGAGGCCGGCGATGCGGGTGATGTCGACCAGGCGGGTCGGGCGCTCGACGTCGTATTTCATCAGGTCGACGAGGTTGGTGCCGCCGGCGATGAAGCGGGCGCCGGGTTCGGCGGCGATCTCGCGGATCGCTTCCGCGACGTCGGTGGGGCGGGCGTAGGAGACGCGGTTCATTGCGCGGCCTCCTGCAGGCCCTGCCGTTCGAGGACCTGCTCGATGGCGGCGACGATGTTGGGGTAGGCGCCGCAGCGGCAGATGTTGCCGCTCATCAGCTCGCGGATCTCGGCGGGCGTGTGCGCATGGCCCTCCGCGATCAGGGCGGTGGCGGAGCAGAGCTGGCCGGGGGTGCAGTAGCCGCACTGGAAGGCATCGTGGTCGATGAAGGCCTGCTGCAGGGGGGAGAGCGTGCCGTCGGCGGCGGCGAGGCCCTCGACGGTGGTGACCTGGGCGCCGTCCTGCATCACGGCGAGGCACAGGCAGGCGTTCATGCGCCGGCCGTCGATGAGCACGGTGCAGGCGCCGCACTGGCCGTGGTCGCAGCCCTTCTTGGAACCGGTCAGGGCCAACTCGTGGCGCAGCAGGTCGAGCAGCGTGGTCCAGGGCTCGACCTGCAGGGCGTGGGCCTGGCCGTTCACGGTGAGGGAGAGGGGGATGCGGTGGGGGGCGGTGGTGACGGCGGGGTGGTCGGGCATCGGGGGCTCTCCGGCATCGCGCAGGACCGGGCCGGCGTGCGTCGGCGATGCAACGCCGGCGGGGCGGGCGGGGATTGGCGAGGGGAAGGACACGATCGGGTGACGGGGCGGGAGGAGGCAAGGTCGAGGCTCTGCCTCAAACTCCGCCAAAGGCTCGCCTCTGGAAACCTGGAATCAAGTGAGGCCGGTCCAGGGGCGGCTCGCCCCTGGCGGGTCCGGGCGGAGCCCGGCCTTGCTTCCTGGCGGGTTCGGCCGGGCGGCCCACATGGCGGGGATGGACAAGCATCCCCTGATCACCCGCGCGGCCGGGCTCGACCGTCTGGCCGCGTTCGCGCCGCATGCCGGGGCGTCGTACGGGCACGGGCGCAACACGGACTTCGGGCCGGACTCGGAGGGGGCGACGTCGGCGCTGTCGCCGTTCCTGCGGCGGCGCCTGGTGACGGAGCGCGAGGTGGTGGCGGCGGCGCTCGCGGTGCCGGGGGGTGCCGACAAGTTCGTGCAGGAGGTCTTCTGGCGCAGCTACTTCAAGGGGCACCTGGAGACGCGGCCGGCGTTGTGGGACGACTACCTGGCGCTGGCGCGGGAGGGGCGGGAGCGGGTGGCGGCGAACTCGGGGCTGCGGCGGGTGCACGAGGACGCGGTGGCCGGGCGGACGGGGATCGACGGGTTCGACGACTGGGCGCGCGAGCTGGTGGAGCACAACTGGCTGCACAACCATGCGCGGATGTGGTTCGCCTCGATCTGGATCTTCACGCTGCGGCTGCCGTGGGCGCTGGGGGCGGCGTTCTTCATGGAGCAGCTGGTCGACGGCGATCCGGCGAGCAACACGCTGTCGTGGCGGTGGGTGGCGGGGCTGCACACCAAGGGCAAGGCGTATGCGGCGCGCGCGGAGAACATCCGGCGCTACACCGACGGGCGGTTCGACCCGCACGGGCTGGACGAGGACCCGGTGGCGCTGGAGGAGGCGCGCGACGTGCCGGCGGTGCCGCTGCCGCGGGCGGGGGTCGTGCCGGAGGGGGAGGTGGCGCTGCTGCTGCACCTGGACGACCTGCATCCGGAGAGCCTCGACCTGGGGCGGGCGAAGGTGGTGCGGGTGAGGGGGATGCTGGCGCACGCGGACTGGGCGGCGGAGCGGGTGAAGGCCGCGGACCGCGAGGCGATGGCGGACGGGCTGGCGCGCGCGGGGGCGCACTTCGGGTGCGAGGCGGCGATGGTGGACGAGGCGCCGGGCGAGGCGGTGGGCGAGGGGTGGGCCGGGGGGCTGCCGGGGGTGGCGGCGTGGGCGCCCGTGGGGCCGTCGGCGGCGGTGCTGCCGGGGTGCGCGCGGGTCAGGCGGGGGTGGGACAGCGCGAGCTGGCCGCGG